>JALZEL010000059.1 GCA_030862075.1 Actinomycetota bacterium
TAGCTCTGTTTACAACGGGCTCCACCATTCCTATACTGCTCATCGAGGAAAGGGAGGCGACGACGGAGAGCCGGGTTTCCGAACGTACAGACCGCGCGGCTCGTGGGGAGCCGTGCTACCGGAGGACTAGCTCTGTCTGGTCGCGGGGCGGGATCTTGCTCCGCGAGGCCAAAGCCGCATCGCACGCAGACCTTCAAAGTGTCGGGGTCTGGGCTTCGGTGGGTCACGCGCCGCTCTCCGGGGCCGGAAAGGAGTAGAAGCTTTGGGCAAGTTGCTTTTTACTGGGGGAACGGTCATCACCGCCGACGGAAGCTTCGGGGCCGACGTGCTGGTCGAGGGCGAGAAGATAGTCGCCATCGGTACGGACCTCTCCGCCGACGGGGCAGAAGCGGTGGACGCCTCCGGTAAGCTCGTCATGCCGGGCTTCATAGACGCGCACACGCACATGGACATGCCCTTCGGCGGCACTATGACCGCCGATAACTGGGCGACCGGGACCGCCGCCGCGGTGGCGGGCGGGACGACCATGATCATCGACTTCGCGCTTCAGGAGGAGGGCGGGACGCTCGCGGGAGCCGTCGAGGCGTGGACGGAGAAGGCGAAGTACAAGGCGCTCATAGACTACGGGTTCCACGTCGCGATCACGGACCTCAGAGACGACGTAAAACTAGAGCTCCCGGGCCTTGCTGAGAGGGGCGTGGTGTCGGTCAAGATCTTTATGGCCTACAAGGGCACCCCCCTCTACACTGAGGACGACGACCTCTTCGAGGTACTGCAGCTCTCCAAGGAGGCTGGCGTCCTCGTGCTGGTGCACGCCGAGAACGGGGACGTCATCGCCAAGCTCCAGGAGCAAGCCCTCGCCCGAGGCGACGTCGCCCCCCGCTTCCACGCCCTGACACGCCCGGAGGCGGTTGAGGCCGAGGCGACGAACCGGGCCATCCGGCTCGCGGAAGTGGCCGGGGTGCCCATCCTGGTCGTCCACGTCTCCTGCGCAGCGGCGCTCGACGCGATCCACCAGGCCCACGAGCGCGGCCAGACGGTCTACGCTGAGACCTGCCCGCAATACTTCGCCTTCTCCTATGACGACCTCGCGCGGGGAGGCTTCGAGGGCGCCAGGTATGTCTGCTCGCCGCCCTTACGCGACGAGTCGAACCGCGGACCGTTATGGAACGGGCTGAGGGTGGGGGATCTCCAGATCTTCGGCTCGGACCACTGCTCGTTCAACTACGAGGGCCAGAAGGAGCTCGGCAAGGACGACTTTACCCTCATCCCCAATGGCCTCCCCGGCACCGAAGAAAGGGCGATGGCGCTCTGGACTCTGGGCGTCAGGGAGGGCCACCTGTCCGAGAACCAGTTCGTCGCTGTCCTCTCGACGAACCAGGCCCGCATCTACGGGGCTTACCCGCGCAAGGGCGCCCTGGTTCCGGGCGCGGACGCGGACCTTGTGTTGTGGGACCCGGAGCTCTCAGTTACAGCGACGGCGGAGAACCGGCACGGCAACGTGGACTACACGCCGTACGAAGGGATGACGTTCAGCGGCGGTCCTGCCTCGGTGTACGTGCGGGGGAACCTGGCCTACAAGGACGGCGAGATCGTGGGCGAGCACGGCTCCGGCCGGTTCGTCGAACGGAGCTTCACGGTCCCTGGTCTGGAGGTGAAGGTATGAACCCGGACGAGCTGAGGGAACGGCACAAGGCGGCGCTGCCCGAGTGGATCGCGCTCTACTACGAGCGCCCGATAGAGCTAGTCAGGGGCGAAGGGTTCAGGGTCTGGGACTCGGAGGGGAACGAGTACCTGGACTTCTTCGGCGGCATCGTTACCACGATCAGCGGGCACGAGGTCCCCGAGATAGTCGAGGCGGTCCAAGAGCAGGCCGGCAGGATCTTCCACTCCTCGACGCTCTACCTCATAGAGAGTCAGGTAAAGCTGGCGGAGAAGCTCATGGAACTAGCACCGATGTCGGGAGACAAGAAGGTGTTCTTCGTGGGCAGTGGGAGCGAGGCTAACGAGGCGGCGCTGTTGTTCGCGACCCATTACCGGGGCTCCGGCGAGATCGTCGCCCTGCGCAGCTCCTACCACGGCGGTTCGTTCGCCACGATGGGCATCACCGGCCAGAGCTCCTGGCGGCCTACCAGCCGCTCCGCGCTCGAGGTCTCCTACGCCATGAACCCGTACCACTACCGCTGCCCCTTCTGCAAGAACGAACCCGGCTGCAATCTGCTCTGCGCCGACGACGTGCAAGGGGTGATCGAGACCTCGACGACGGGTCATGTGGCGGCGTTCATCGCGGAGCCCATTCAGGGCGTCGGCGGGTTCATCGAGGCGCCACCTGGATACTTCGAGCGGGTCAAGAAGATCCTGGACGAGACGGGGATACTCCTGATCTCCGACGAGGTACAGACCGCCTTTGGTCGGACGGGTTCACACTTCTGGGGCATCGAGGCTTTCGACGTGGAGCCGGACCTCATCACGATGGCCAAGGGCTTAGGCAACGGGCTCAGCATCGGGGCGGTGATGGGACGGGCGGAGATCATAGACTCTATCTCCCCGAACCTTCACATCTCCACCTTCGGCGGCAACCACCTCTCGACCGCTGGTGCTTTGGCGAACCTGGAGTACGTCCTGAAGAACGACCTGCAGAAGAACGCTGCGGAGGTGGGGGGCTACCTCAAAGAGCGGCTGCAGAAGTTGGCCGCGGCTCAACCGGTCGTCGGCGAGGTGCGCGGGCGCGGCCTCATGCTCGGGATGGAGCTCGTGGGACCGAGCAAGGAGCCGGACCCGCAGGCCGCGGTGCGCTTTATGGAGGCGTGCCGGGAGCGGGGCGTGCTCGTCGGGAAGGGCGGCATAAAAGCGAACGCCGTCCGCGTCTCGCCACCTATGACCATCACGCGCCAGGCTGCCCAAGAAGCGGCGAACGTCTTCGAGGAGGCGCTCGCCGAGGTCGGGACCAGGGAGAGGGTGGGCTGATGCAGGCAGAGCAGGTGGACTCCCGCCGCGCCGTGGAGGAACTGAAAGAGCTCGCCGACCTGACCGGCGGCCCAGAGGGCGCCCGCCGCGTCGCCTGGACTGACGAGTGGGTCAGGGCCCGCGACTGGCTGCGCAGGAAGCTTGAAGAGGTGGAAGGAATCACCGGGATCGAGACCGACGAAGCCGGCAACCTCTGGGCGACCGCCCACGGCGACTCCGAAAAGGCCGTCCTCCTCGGTGGGCACATAGACTCGGTGCCGGACGGCGGCTGGCTCGACGGTGCCCTGAACACCGTCGCCGCCCTCGAAACCCTGCGCGTGCTCGCCCCGCAGGAGCGTCCCGTAACCCTGCGGCTCGTGGACTGGGCGGACGAGGAGGGCGCCCGCTTCGGGCGGAGCCTCTTCGGCTCCAGCGCCGCCGCCGGTACGCTGAAGCCCGACGACGTGCGCGACCTCAAGGATAAGGACGGTGTGGCGCTGCCCGACGCGCTCTTCGAGCATGGGGTCGAGCTGGACCGGGTGAACGAGGCGAAAGGACAGCTGCGGAGCGCCGCCGCGTACCTCGAGCTGCACATCGAGCAGGGGCCGGTGCTCGAAAGGCTGGACCTGCCGCTGGGGGTGGTCTTGGGCACCTTCGGGGTCGAGCGGCATGCGGTCCGCTTCACGGGGCAGCAGGCGCACTCGGGCTCGACGCCGATGGACGTCCGGAGGGACGCTTTTATCGCCGCGGCGCGCTCGGCCACTACGTTCCGGGACGACGCGGCAGGGCGCGAAGACGTACGCGCCACGACCGGCTTCATCAACGTCAGCCCGGCTATTGTCACCGCTTTCAACGGGTGGTGTGAGATGTCGCTGGACCAGCGGGCGTTGGACGCCGACGTGCTCGCCGACATGCTGAAATCGGCCAGAGAGGCGAGCGAGGGCATCGCCGGTGAAGAAGGCGTCGAGGTCGAGTGGGAGCGGCTGTGGCAGATAGAGCCGATCCTGTTCGACGACGAACTCATCGGGCTCGCCGAAAAGGCCGCGAACGAGGTCGCCGGCAAATCCCACCGGCTGCCCAGCGGGCCACTGCACGACGCGGCGGAGATGGCGCGCCTGATGCCGACGGTGATGCTGTTCGTCAAGAGCCTGAGGGGCTTGAGCCACACCAAGGAGGAGGACACGCCGGAGGAGGATCTGGAGCTATCGGTTCGGGCCCTGTACGGGCTCGCGACGAAGACAATGGATTGGGCGGCGAACCGGGAGTAGAGGACGAGGAGAGAAAGGGCAGGCGTTGGAGCGGGAAGAGTTCAGGGATCTGGCGGTAACCGACCGGGCCGAGCTGGGGCGCATCAAGGCCGAGGTCAGCGCGTCGAGCCTCTACAACGAGGACCTGGCGCCTACCGAGCCTGAGGAGCGCACTTGGACGACCTACAACATCGCGGCGCTCTGGATCGGGATGGCCATAGTCATCACAACCTACACCCTGGCCGCGGGGCTCATGGCCGCCGGGATGAACTGGTGGCAGGCGCTCCTTACGATCTCTTTGGGCAACGTCATCGTCCTCATCCCGATGCTGTTGAATGCCCACGCCGGGACCAGGTACGGCGTCCCCTTCCCGGTCTTCGTGCGTTCCTCGTTCGGGGTGCGCGGGGCGAACTTCGCGGCAATAGCCAGGGCTTTGGTCGCCTGCGGCTGGTTCGGCATCCAGACCTGGATCGGGGGGTTGGCCCTCGACGTCCTCATGACCGTCGCCTGGGGCGGTTGGGCGAACGTCGCGGGGCACCAGTTCATAACCTTCTTCGTCTTCTGGGCGATACAGGTCGTGATCATCATGTTCGGCGTCGAAGGCGTCAAATGGTTCGAGTCCTTAGCCGCGCCGCTCCTGATCGTCGGCGGCATCGCGCTTCTCATCTGGGGCTTTACCGCGGGCGGTGGCGTGGGGAACGTCTTCTCGACCTCGGCCGGGCTGCAGCAAGGGAACGCCCCGCTCTGGTCGCTCTTCTGGCCGAGCCTGGCGGCGAACGTGGGGTATTGGATCACGCTCTCCCTCAACATCCCGGACTTCACCCGCTACGCCAAGAGCCAGCGCTCGCAGGTCGTCGGGCAGGCCCTGGGGCTCCCCTTGACCATGACGGCCTTCAGCTTCGTCGGAATCTCCGTTACGGCGGCCACCGTCGTCGTCTTCGGAGAGGCGATCTGGGACCCGGTCGCGCTCGTTACGCGGCTCGCCAGCGATCTTCCCGCCGTCCTGATCCTCGCCATGTTCATCATCGCGATCGCCCAGATCTCGACGAACATGGCCGCGAACGTGGTCTCGCCCTCGTTCGACTTCTCTAACCTGGCGCCAAAGTTCATCTCGTTTAGGATCGGCGGCATCATCACCGCTATCCTGGGCGTCGTCTCGTTCCCCTGGGTGCTCTTCAACAACGTCGGGGCGTACATCTTCACCTGGCTGGTGGGCTACGGAAGCCTCTTGGGGGCGATCGGGGCCGTCATGATCGCGGACTACTGGATAGTGCGCCGCAGGCGCCTCGATCTGGCCGACCTCTACAAGTACGAAGGTCGCTACGCCTACTCCGGCGGGTGGAGCTGGAGGGCCATAGTGGCTGTCCTTGTAGGCGTGGTCCCCGTCTTGCCTGGCTTTTTCAGGGCCGCCACGACCCCGGGGTTTAGCGGCGTCTTCGAGAACCCGACCTTCGTCGAGGGTCTCTACAATTACGGCCTCTTCTTCACCTTCTTCGTCGCAGGGGCGGCGTACCTGCTGTTGAGCCTCATCCCCGGCCGCACCGTTGAGCCGCGTCGCGAACCGGAAGCTGTTTAGGAGGAGTCGTTAGTGCCCGACGCGTCTACGTTCGGACTCTTCCTCGCCACCGCGCTGGCGTTGCTGCTCGTGCCCGGCCCTTCTGTTTTGTACATCGTCGCTCGCAGCGTGGACCAGGGAAGAACGGCGGGGCTGGTTTCCATGCTCGGCGTGGAGGCGGGCGCCTTGGTGCACGTTGCCTTTGCTGCGGCCGGACTCTCTGCGATTCTGGCCTCCTCCGCGGCCGCCTTCGGCGTGGTGAAATGGCTGGGGGCAGCGTACCTGATCTGGTTGGGGATCAAGCGGCTCTTCGCCCGCGACGAAGACGACGTACCGGTCGTCGTCGAGAGGGAGCGACTCTCGCACGTCTTCTCGCAGGGCGTGGTCGTCAACGTCGTCAACCCGAAGAGCGCGCTGTTCTTCCTGGCCTTCCTGCCCCAATTCGTGGACCCGTCGGGGGGTGCGGCCTGGGCGCAGGTGATGGTGCTCGGCGCTACGTTCGTCGCCCTCGCCGTGTGCACCGACGGCCTCTACGTCCTGCTCGGCAGCACGGCGGGTGGCTGGCTGAGGCATAAAAGCGAGAGAGCGAGCTTCCGGCGCGGGCAGCGGTACGTCTCTGGCGGCGTCTACCTGGATTTGGGCGCGGCGACCGCGGTCTCAGGCTCCGGGAAAGAATGAGGGAGGCAGGATGGACTTCGGCGTAACCTTTCAAACCGATCCCCCAGCCTGGCGTATCATTGAGTTAACGCAAAGAGCCGAACGTCTCGGGTTCACGCACGCGTGGACGTTCGACTCGCACATCCTGTGGCAGGAGCCCTACGTCATCTACGCGCAGATGCTCTCGACGACAGAGAGGATCGTAGTCGGCCCCTTCGTCACCAACCCAGCCTCGCGCGACCCCTCGGTGACAGCCTCGCTGTTTGCGACCCTCAACGACATGTTCGGCAACCGCACCATCTGCGGCATAGGGCGGGGTGACTCGGCGAGGCGGGTGCTGGGCAGGAAGCCGACTACCCTCGCCCAGGTGGAGGAGGCCATCCACGTGATCAAGGAGCTCGCCGAAGGGAGGGAGATAGACGTTGCGGGCGCCAAGATCCGCATCCCCTGGGTCAGGAACGGCAAGCTCGACGTGTGGATGGCCGGGTATGGGCCGAAGGCTCTCGCTCTCACCGGACGCGTCGCCGACGGTTTCATCCTGCAGCTCGCCGATCCCATGATCCTGGAGTGGATGATGCGCTACGTTCACGAGGCGGCCATCCGGGCGGGCCGTGACCCGAAGGACGTGAAGATCTGCGTCGCGGCCCCGGCCTACGTCGGTGACGACCTCTCTCACCAGCGCGATCAGTGTCGGTGGTTCGGGGGGATGGTAGGCAACCACGTCGCCGATCTCGTCGCTCGCTACGGCGAAGACAGCGAGGTGCCGCACGCGCTCACCGACTACATAAGGGCCCGGCAAGGCTACGACTACAGACACCACGGCAAGGCCGATAACCCCTCGACGAACTTCGTCCCCGACGACGTTGTGGACCGCTTCTGCGTCCTGGGCACCGTGGAGGACCACGTCGCGAAGCTCACGCGGCTCAAGGAGCTTGGGGTGGACCAGTTCAACATCTACCTCATGCACGATGCGCAAGAAGAGACCCTCGACGCTTACGGGCGGGAGATCATACCGGTTTTGGACGCGAAGGCCGATGCGACGGTCTAGTACGTGCTCGGTGCCTGTCATTCCTCTCGGGCTGCTCGCAGAGTGGCACGCAGGTTCCTGTCCCTCGTGTCGGATGTGAACGGTTGATCTACTCGGAAAACCGGATGTAATAGAATATGGGGGTAAAAATTTACACATTCGAGGAGAGTGTTCCTTTGGCCGAGAGAATCTACGATACCGTCATCGTCGGGTCCGGGCCCGCCGGGTATACGGCGGCGTTGTACGCTGCGAGGGCTAATTTGGACACCCTGGTCTTCCAGGGGTTCGAGGCGGGCGGGCAGCTCATGCTCACTTCCGACGTCGAGAACTACCCGGGGTACAGGGACGGCGTGATGGGGCCGGACATGATGGACGATTTCGAGGCGCAAGCCGCCCGGTTCGGGGCCGAGATGCGCCTGGACAACGTGGAGCGCGTGGACTTTTCCGAGCGCCCGTTCAAGCTGTGGGCTGAGGGCGAGGAGGAGCCCGTCCTCGCCAACTCGGTCATTATCGCCACTGGGGCGAAGGCCAAGTGGCTCGGGCTCGAAGGTGAGCAGCGCTTAATGGGCCGTGGGGTCAGCGGCTGCGCGACCTGCGACGGGTTCTTCTTCAAGGACAAGAGGGTCGCGGTCGTCGGCGGCGGCGACACGGCTATGGAGGAGGCGCTCACCCTCTCTAAGTACGCCGGCGAGGTGGTCTTGATCCACCGCCGCGACGAGTTCAGGGCGTCCAAGATCATGCTGCAGAGGGCACAGAAGAACCCCAAAATCACCTTCGTCACCGACACGATCGTAGAGGACATCCTGGGCGAGACCTCGGTCGAGGGCCTCAGGATCCGCAACACGAAGACGGGCGAGGAGCAGATCCTCGCTGTGAATGGCTTCTTCGCGGCCATCGGCCACGAGCCGGCAACCTCGCTCTTCAAGGGCTTCGTGGAGATGGACGAGGGGGGCTACATAACCCAGCACGAGCACACGATGACTAACGTAGCCGGCGTCTTCGCCGCGGGCGACGTCTCCGACAAGCGCTACCGGCAGGCCGTCACCGCCGCCGGCGATGGCTGCCGGGCGGCCATCGACGCCGAGCGCTGGCTGGAGGAGCAAGGCGAGGCGGAGCACGCCGAAGACCCCGCCATCTGGACCGAGGAGCGGGAGGCCGGCGCACCCACCGCGTAAAAACTTCCCAAGACACGAGCCAGGGCGGCATGAGGGTTCTCGAGACCGCCCCGGCTCGTTGTCTATATTGTCACGTCAGTTGAAAGCTGCGTAAACACCAAGAACATTCTGCTGGTCGAAGACGACGAGAACCAGATAAGGCTCGCCCTGCGCGCCCTCCGCAAGCACGGCATGGTGGAGGAGGTAGACGAGGTGGTGGTTGCCCGCGACGGCTCGGAGGCGCTCGACCACCTGTTCGGCGAGGGCGAACACGACGGGCGAGACACGGAGGACATG
>JALZEL010000061.1 GCA_030862075.1 Actinomycetota bacterium
TGACCATAGCCGCCATCCTGGGCTTGGCCTTCCTGTTCAACTACTCGGGCCTAACCTACACACTGGGTCTAGCGTTCGCTACGACCGGGATTCTCTTCCCGTTCTTCGCCTCGTTCATCGGGTGGCTGGGTGTAGCGCTCACCGGCTCGGATACCTCCTCGAACGCCCTCTTCGCCAATTTGCAGAAGACGACGGCTAGCCAGCTGAGCCTGAGCCCGGTCCTGGCCGTGGGGGCCAACTCCTCGGGCGGCGTTCTGGGGAAGATGATCAGCCCGCAGAACCTCGCCGTCGGTACGAGCTCGACGGGTCTTCAAGGCAAGGAGGGCGACCTCTTTCGGCTGGTGTTGCCGTGGTCCATAGCGCTTACCATCGTGATGGCGATCATAGTAACTTTGCAGGCCTACGTACTCCCATGGATGGTCCCCTGACGTAAGTACCGGCTCTCCACCGCCTCCCAGCGCGACTCCAGCGCCGGGAAGCGGTATTCTCGTCCATGCGTGAGCAGTTCAGGCAAAACTACACGCCCTTAGGCAACGTCTACGTCCCGGTAATCTTCGCCGCCATACCGATAGTCATGCTCTCGTTGATGCTTGTGGTGTTGAGGACGACTGCCCACTCTGGACAGCCTCGGCGGGGTTCGCTTCGGACTTTCTCGTCGCCAACTTGTTCTATCCCCCGCTCGGGAGTGGGTAGAGGCGGCGTGCCGAGGTCGTCTATATGCTTAGGCCAGGCTTCCTCGCCACTCCTCCAGCGCCGCCGGCGACCTGACCAAAGAAGAGGCATCTATCCCCATCAGAGAACGAACCATCCCTCACCTCGACTAACCCCGAGCCCCGGAGTAACCCGAGTAAACGGGGCACAAACCGTTAGACGGTCTCTTGTCTTTGGCGCGCTCCGGGATCATACTCGCCGTCCCTGGTTGGCCTGAGAACCCCGCGTTCGAGCCGCCGCCCGCACCCCGGACAATGGGTTACACGTTCTCCGTGGGTCTCGCTCGTCTTCAGGCCGTCGGAGAACATTAGCACGTATCCCGACTCCCTCCACCAGAGCTCGGACCAGATCTCGTACCCGCACCCGCAATACGCCGTAGCCACCAACTTCCCCTCTCCTCGAACGAACGCAGCCGATCAGCCGATTGTTAACAAGGATACATGATTGCACCTCTACGTCGCAACGTCTTTGCACCCTTGCGTGCAATTCTTTTGCACCTTTCGCGCCTTATTGACCAAAGCTCCGGCACCGGGCGCGAAAAGGGACCGATCTTGGAGGTCCGAGATAGGCTATGATAGGAATGAAGCCGGTTCCTTGGAACGGTCGGTCAGCGTCGGTTCTTCGGCGTCGCTCTAGGAAAGGAGACCTTTAACCGTGCGCGTCGCACTCTTCATCACGTGCTTCAACGACACCCTCTTCCCGGAGACGGGGCGGGCAACCGTCGAGGTCCTCGAACGCATGGGGCTGGAGGTGGACTTCCCCTTCGAGCAGACCTGCTGCGGCCAAATGCACTTCAACACGGGGTATCAGCGCGAGGCGATCCCGCTGGTTCGGCGTTTCGTACGGGTCTTCAAGGACTACGAGGCCGTCGTCGCGCCCTCGGGCTCTTGCGTCGGCATGATCCGTGAGCTCTACCCAATGGCCGCCGGGCTCGCGAACGACGAACAACTCCTCCACGAGGTCGAGGAGCTTAGCACCAAGGTCTTTGAGCTCTCAGAGTTCTTGGTAAAGAAGCTCAGGGTCACCGACGTCGGCGCCTACTACCCGCACCGGGTCACCTACCACCCGACCTGTCACTCCTTGAGGATGTTAAAGGTTGGAGACGCGCCTTTGGAGCTCCTTAGGGCCGTGCGGGGCATAGACTTCGTCGAGCTGCCCGAGGCCAGGGAGTGCTGCGGCTTCGGAGGGACGTTCGCGATCAAGAACGCGGACACCTCGATCGCGATGCTCGGAGACAAGCTCCGACACGTCCTTGAGACCGAGGCCGAGGTCTGCACTGCCGGAGACAACTCGTGCCTGATGCACATAGGCGGCGGACTCAAGCGCCAGAGGGCCGGCGCTGCGACCGTGCACCTCGCCCAGATACTGGCGAGCACGGAGGAGAGGTAGATGACACCGAAAACCAGAACCTCCGACGCCTTCTCCAAAGGCAAGACCCCGCACTTCGAAGAGTCCGCCAGGGAGAGCCTCGCCGACACGCAGCTCAGGCGAAACCTCGGCAAGGCCACCCAGAGCATACGGAGAAGAAGAGCCTCGGCCGTCGCGGAGATGCCCGATTGGGAGGAGCTCAGGGAGGCAGGATACGCCCTAAAGAAGCGCGTCATGCGCCACCTCGACGAGTACCTCTTGCGGCTAGAGGAATCGGTGACACGGGCCGGGGGGCACGTCCACTGGGCGCGGGACGGCGAAGAGGCCAACAGCATCATCGCTGGGATAGCCAAGAGCCACGACGCCAGAGAGGTAGTCAAGGTCAAGTCCATCGCGAGCGACGAGACCAAGCTCAACGAGCATCTCGAAAGGGAGGGCATACGGCCATTCGAGACTGATCTTGCGGAACTCATCATCCAGCTCGCCGGTGAGACCTCCTCTCACATACTGGTACCGGCCATACACAAAAACCGGTCCGAGATCCGGGAGCTCTTCCTGCGCGAGCTCGCCGTCGAAGAGCTCTCCGACGACCCACCCGACCTCACCAACGTCGCTCGTCTATATCTGCGCGAGAAGTTCCTCAAGGCAAAGGTCG
>JALZEL010000183.1 GCA_030862075.1 Actinomycetota bacterium
CTATCGGCGCTCGCTATCCTCTGGAGAAGGCCCAGGAAGCTCACGAAGCCCTCGAAGGCCGCGAAACGACCGGTAAGATCGTCCTGAACCCATAAATAGAGTGGTGGGGTAAGATCATTTTCTCACCCCACCAAAGACTGACCAGCTGAAACGCTGACCGGCTGACAGCTTCTAGATTACCGAGCTTGCGGGACCACCGGCGACGTAGATGGTCTCGCCACTGATGTACGAGGCCTCGTCGGAGCAGAGGAAGGCGACGACGTTGGCGACGTCTTCCGGGCGACCGAAGCGCCTTAACGGGATGTTCTTGGCGAACCGCTCCTTCATGTCCTCCATCGTTATCCCGACGCGCTCGGCGGCTTCCTTGGTCATGTCGGTCTCGATCCAACCAGGCGCCACCGCGTTGACGTTGACATTGAACCGCCCAAGCTCCAGCGCGAGCGTCCGCGCCATCGCCTGCAGACCGGCCTTGGCCGCGGAGTAGTTGAGTTGCCCCTTGTTGCCCAGGGCAACGATGGAGGAGGTCATGATGATTTTCCCGTATTCCTGCTCGACCATGTACTTCTGGACGGCCTGGCTACAGAGGAAGCTGCCCTTGAGGTGGACGTCCAGGACCTTGTCCCAATCGTCCTCGCTCATCTTGAAGAGCAGGTTGTCCCGCAAGAGCCCCGCGTTGTTGATCAGGATATCGATCCTGCCGAAGTGGTTATGAACCTCCTCGAAGGCCGCCCCGACCTGCTTGGCGCTCGACACGTCGCACGCGACCGCGAGCGCCTCGCGCCCGGCGTCCTTGACGGCCATCACCGTATCCTGTCCCGCCTCCGCGGAGAGGTCCAAGATGGCAACGTTGGCGCCCTCCTGCGCCAGCTTTATAGCCTCGGCCGCCCCGATACCCCTCCCAGCACCGGTTACGACCGCTACCCGTCCGTCGAGCTTGCCCACGCGTAACCACCTTTCTTCCCGGATGCACCCGTGCTACATTGGGACAAACGGAGCCTTTACATTTCTTAACGGCCGAAATTATATCCACACCGAACCTATGTGTCCAATGCAGATAACGTCTCCGTATGCATTGGAACAAGGAGTGTCCGCCGAGGCTTCTTGGATTATCAAGATTATCAAAGGCGCAAGACGAAGGCCCCCTTCCCCTGACTGCGCGGGGAGGAGGCCGTTACGGTTTCGACCTTTGAGGTTGCTAGGATCTCATATAGACGCCGCCGTTCACGTCTAGGGTGGCGCCGGTCATGTATTCGTTCTCGATGCAGAAGCGGACGGCCTGGGCGATGTCCTCGGGCTGGCCGAAGCGGCCCATGGGGATCGTCTTGAGGATCTTCTCCTGCATCTCCTCGGGTATCGCGCCGACCATGTCCGTCTCTATAAAGCCCGGGCAAACGGCGTTGACGGTGATACCGTTGCTCGCGAGTTCCAGGGCGGCCGTCTTGGTGTACCCGAGCAAGCCGGCCTTAGCCGCCGAGTAGTTGGCCTGGCCCAGGTTTCCCGCTTCGCCGACGAAGGAGCTCATGTTGACGATCGCGCCGTTCTCCTGCTCCAGCATGTGCGGTAGCGCCGCGTGCACCGTGTAGAAGCAACCGTTCAGGTCCAGCTGCACGACCTGGTCCCAACTCTCCACGTCGAGCTTGTCTATCGTGGCGTCGGCGTTGATCCCGGCGTTGTTGATCAGGATGTCTATCCGACCGAACTGCTCTATCGTCTGGTCGATCAGACGCTGCGCGTCGTTAGGGTCAGAGACGTCGGCTTGTATCGCCACCGCCTCGCCGCCCCCTCCGATCTGGGCGATCTTATCCACAACCTCCTCGGCCGGTCCCTGGCTGCCGGAGTAGTTGACCACGACCTTCGCGCCCACGCGACCAAGCTCTTCGCATATCGCGGCACCTATGCCCCGGCTTCCGCCCGTCACGACCGCGACCGCACCTCGCATGTTCAAAACCGCCTCCTTTCGATGGAGCCCTGCTCAGAGAAAGAGTTTATTGCCACTCACAACGCAGAGCAAACTATGTGTACGGCGCACTTAAGTCCCTCACCGCCCCTACGCCTGTGCACAAATAAATCTCGTACTTCGCCCCTCGCGCCAAATTTTGAGACTAAAACGTTACAATCTAGAGGGCAATCTTGAGGGAAAAGTTGTAAAATCCTTGACAGCTACATATATATGTGTAAACTGCACATATATAAAGATGGAAGCGGGCGTTATGAGCAAGGAGAAGAAGCGAGGGGTTGAGGTCCGGCCGAGGAACTGGCTGGTACCGGTAATCCTTTTGACGTTGCGGCAGTGGAACTCCTACGGGTACGAGCTCATGGAGCGGGCTGCGGCATTTGGGTTCGAGGCGATTAACCCGGGCACGCTATACCGGACGCTGAGGCAGATGGAGAAGGAAGGCATCGTCGAGTCCACTTGGGAGACGTCCAAGGGCGGACCGGCGCGTCGGATGTACACCATCACCGACGCCGGGGAGGCGTACCTGGACTTTTGGGCCGATGCTCTAGAGCAGTACCGGCGCAACATGGACACCTTCTTCCGCTTGTACACCGGGCGCCCGCTCCGGAATGAGGAAGAAAAAGGAGACGGAGAAAAGTAGCGGCGGCTCTTGTTGGCTCCGATCTATGGTTGGTGCGTGTGGGGCTAGCAGTACCGCGGCCCCCGAGAAAGGAAAGTAGGGTTGGCGAACAGGGAGAATGCCGACGAGGCAGCAGCGAGGTTTGTGAAGGTTACGCGGAATTCTTACGAGGCGGTAGTTGATCACATGGCGGCGCTGCAAGACAGGAACATACGCTTCGCGCAGGGCATGATCTATGCCCTGGGCCAAGAGTACCGGCAGCAGGCCGAGGCGAACCGGGTCATGACCCGGGAGATCGTCGAGCGCGCCGAGGAGCAGCGCGACGCCCTTCGGGCGATCGTGGGGTCTCCTTTCGACGCATACGTGGATCTCCTCTACGCGCCCCTCACTTACTACAAGAAAGGCCTCGAACGAGCAGGCATGCTCGTCAGGTAAAAGGGGCACTTACTTACGAAGGAACGCTCGTTGCGCAAGCGCTGAACCCTTCACTCGGATTTGGGCTTGCGGTGTAAAGGGTAGAAAACTTGGCTTCAAAAGCCGAGAAAGGAGTATAAAAGACATGGATCATCAGCAGCAACAGCAGGTCAACGAGGCGGCCGAGAAGTTCGCCGACGCGGTAAGGGATTCGTACCGGGTGGTCACCGACCGCGCCGTCTCGGCCCAGCAGCTCAACGCCGAGCTGACGCAGAACTTCTTCAACAGCGTGATCAACAACCTCCGCGCCCAGGCCGAGAGCAACCGGGCCATGACCCAGGAGCTGGCCGACCAGCAGGAGCGCCAGCGGGAGGCCACGCAGGCCCTCACCCAGGAGAGCGTGGGTGCCTACATGGACTTCATAAACTCCATGTTCTCCTACTACCAGGGGGCCGTGGACCAAGCCCAACAGGAGGCTGGCAGCCGGAGGCCGCAGGGCACCTAGACACGGATAAGAGCGTTCCATTTGGGCCGGGTCTTAAGATCCGGCCTTTTTCGTGCCCTGGCCCGTCCGGGTCCGAAAAAGGGTATATTGGAACCTCGACGAGCAGGAGAGGCCGCGAGGGGTAGGCTAGATAGGAGGAACCTGGTGGCGAACGAGCCGCAGAACCCAGCGGAGGCGGGTTTGAGGGCCATGCAGGACGCGGTGGGCGGGGCGGTGGCCGCCCAGCAGCGGAGCGTGGGCCTAGCGCAAGACTGGGCGCAGAACGTGATCGAGACGTACAGGAGCCAGGCCGAGAGCTATAGGGCTTTGACGGACGCCATGACGTCGTCTATGGAGACCCTGGAGCGGACGCTCAAGAGCCAGGAAGAGACCAACCGCGCCCTCAAAGAGAGCCTCGATTCGTACAGGGATGTCGTCGAGAGCGCGAGCGAGACCCAGGAGCGGAACTTGGAGCTCGCCCAGAACTTCTTCGACACCGTTGTCGAGACCTTGCGCGACCAGCTCGAGAGCAGCAGGTCTCTGCTGTCAGAGCCCGCCGCTAGGCAGCAGGAACTCTTCCAGAACCTGACCCAGGAGTGGATCGACGCCTACGTGAGGCTCCTCAACGCCCCGCTTGAGTTCTACCGGGCGAGCACCGAGAGGACCGAAAGGGAGGGCGGCGAAAGGTAGCGCGATGGGATTTGTACTATCCGGCCTTTTGGTAAGATAGACGTGAGTGGAAACCCATCAGAGGAGGAGCATGAGCTTCGTTAACGGCAACGGCACGGAGATAGTGATCTCTGCACCCTTGAGGACGGCCATCGGGACCTTCGGCGGGTCGCTCAAGGACATACCCGCGGTCGACCTTGGCAGCACGGTGGCTAAAGAGGTTCTTAACAGGGCCGGTATTGAGGGCGAGCAGGTGGACCAGGTTATAGTCGGCAACATCCTGATGGCCGGCCAGGGCATGAACCCGGCGCGCCAGGTCGGGATAAACGCCGGGATCCCGAAGGAGGCTCCCGGCATGACAATAAACAGGATGTGTGCCTCGGGGCTGCAGGCGATCGTCTCGGCGGCCCAGGAGATAGCCCTCGGGGAGGCAGACGTCATCCTCGCCGGCGGTATCGAGAACATGGACCAGGCACCGTTCCTCATACCCGAGGGCCGTTACGGCTACCGGATGGGGTTGCCGGACGCCAAGATCCTAGACCACATGGTCTATGACGGGCTGTGGGACAAGTTCAACGACTACCATATGGGCGTCACGGCGGAGAACGTCGCCGAGCAGTACGACTTAACCCGCGACGAGTGCGACGAGTACGCCGCGCGCAGCCACCAGTACGCCCAGAAGGCCACGGAGGAAGGTTGGTTCGCCGATCAGATCGTCCCCATAGAGGTCAAGCAGAAGAAAGAGACCGTCGAGTTTACGACCGACGAGCACATCCGCTTCGACGCAACCAAGGAAGGCCTCCAGAAGCTCAAGCCGTTCTTCAAGGAGGACGGCGTGATCACGCCCGCCAGCGCCAGCGGCGTCAACGACGGCGCCTCGATGATGATCGTCACCAGCGCTAGCAAGGCCGAGGAACTAGGCCTCCCAGTGGCCGGCAAGCTCGTCTCGGCCGCCGTGGCCGGGGTGGACCCGTCGGTGATGGGCCTCGGGCCGGTACCGGCGACGCACATGGCTTTGAAGAAGGCAGGGCTCTCAATAGACGACATGGACGTCGTCGAGGAGAACGAAGCGTTCGCCTCGGTCGCCCTGGCCGTGCAAAGGGAACTCCAGATACCGGACGAGAAGCTCAACCCGATAGGTGGTGCGATCTCCATGGGCCACCCGATAGGGGCCACCGGGGCCGTGCTGACCACCAAGATCCTGCACGAGCTCGAGCGCATCGACGGCCGCTACGGCCTCGTCACCCTCTGCGTCGGCGGGGGCATGGGTATCGCTGGCATCTACGAGCGCGTCTCGTAAGAGCGCGGATCGCCCGACCCGCGAGGGCCTGGGGAAGAAGGGGGTGGCCTTTTGGTCACCCCCTTCTCGTTCGATAGGGGTATTGCGAACTCGCTAGTCGTTCTCTGGCGCTTCTTCGGGGAAGAGGTTTATGGAGAAGTGCCTGACGCCGTCTTCCCATTGCTCGCGCTCGGGGAGATCCAGGTCGCGCAACAGCCTAATCATGCCGCGGTTCTCGGGCAGGACCAGGGCCTCGAAGTCTTTGACGTCCCTCTCACGGGCTGCCTCGATGAGGGCCCAGGTGAGGGAGAGGCCCAGCCCACGACCCTGGAAACGGTCCTCGACAAGAGCCGCGTACTCGGCCCGGTCCGTACTATCCTCCCGCTCATAGCGGACGACGGCCACGATCTCTTCGTCCTCGGGGTTCAGGGCGACTAGAGCGTACCGGTTCGTGCCATCCACCTCGGCGAAGTGGCGGGCCTTCTCGTCGGAGAGTACCTTCATCGAACCGAAGAAACGCAACTGTATGGAACGCTCGCTCGACCTGTCCACGAGCCGCTGCAGGGCTGGAGCGTCCTCGGACCGGATCTCACGCACCAAAACGCACGTGCCGTCGGCCAGGATCAGTTCCCGATGCCCTTCCTGTTCACCGTTGCTCTCCTGCACATCGTCCTCCCCAGGATTCGAAGACTCTATGCTGTTCCTATATGCTAACTGCATATAGCAAATCTTACCCTGGATCGTGCCTGGAGGCAAGGTTTTTGGGGTTCTTGTATCAAGAGTCACGTCCGCGGGTTGGACGAGCTACGGTTATTCTTCGCTGTGGGGAGGGGTTTTCGGGGGCTTGGGCATCTGGGATTTGACGAGTTCGAGGAACTGTTTTTGGGAGATCTCAAGGTACTCGGCGAACTGCTCCGGGCCCATGAGCCCGGTCATCGCGCTATGGAGCGCGTCCCGGGTGGACTGCAAGAGGTCGAGGGCGCGGCGGTGATCTTCTTCCAGGGAGCCGGTCCAGGCGGTCTCGGCTTCCTGGGTGGCCTCCTCGAACGTCTTGCCTTCGAGGACGAGGGCGGCGAGCTCGGCTGCCCTATAGGTTGGGGTCGTGAGGCGGCGTTCGGGTGAGATGAGCCCCGCGGTCGTGTTCAAGCTGATGACGTACCGCAGGAGGCTGGCTACCCTTCTCGCCTCTTCGTTCGTTACGCGAAGTTCCGCGCGCTCAGTGCCGGTTCCCCTCTGTTCCACTAGCTCCCTCTCTCCTTTAAACGGGCGTGTAACTGATTTTAGACGTTTCGGATGCTCGCTTCTATGGGGTCGGCAAGTGACGGGCCGTTGGTGATCTTGCTTACTTGGCTCTCTGTTCGGCCCTTTCGGCGCGGCCCTCTTTCTCCGGCTCGGGGGTCTTTGGGGGGTGGGAGGCGAAGGCCCTGTGTCCGGTTATAGCCTGGCCGACTATCAGGGTGTTCACGTCGTTGGTGCCCTCGTAGGAGTAGACGCCTTCGAGGTCGGCCATGTGCTCCATCACGCGGTAGTCGAGCAGGATGCCGTTGCCGCCCAAAACGTCGCGTGCTGTGGCGGCTACTTGGCGGGCTTTCGCGACGTTGTTCATTTTGAACATCGAGACGGTCGCCGGGTCAAGGTCGCCCGAGTCCTTGAGGCGGCCCATATGGATCGAGAGGAGCTGTGATAGCGAGATCTCGTTGATCATCCAGACTAGCTTCGCTTGCACGAGCTGAAAGGAAGCTATCGGCTGGCCGAACTGCTCGCGCTCTTCGGCGTAGCTTAGCGCCGTCTCGTAGCAGTCCATCGCCTGACCCAAGCCGTCCCAGCCGACCCCGTAGCGCGAGTGCGTGAGCACCGACAGGGTGGACCCCAACCCCTTCGCCTCCGGCAGGCGGGCACTGCTGGGGACGTAGCAGTCTTCGAGTGTGATGTGCGTCTGCCAGACGGCTCTTTGGGAACCTTTGCGCGGCAAAACCTCGGCACGGTAACCGGGGTTGTCGCCCTCGACGAGGAAGCAGGAGATCTTGCCGTCTTCGATGCGGGCCCAGATCACCGCGACGTCCGCGAAGGAGGCGTTGCCGATCCACTTCTTCTCCCCGTTCAAGACGTAGCCGCCGTCCTTCTCGACCGCAGTCGTCTTCAGAGAACCGGGGTCGCTCCCGGCGTCGGGCTCGGTGAGGCCGAAGCAGCCTATCTTCTCGCAACGGGCCATCGGTGGCAACCACTCTTGTTTTTGCTCCTCCGAGCCGAGGTTGTGGATCGCTGCCATCGCGAGGCCGCTCTGGACGTGCAAAAAAGTCGCCAGAGATCCCGAACCCCGGGCCAGCTCCGCTATCGCGAGGCCGTATGCTAAGTTGTTCCACCCGGCGCAGCCGTACTCCTTCCCGAAGGTGCCGCCCACGATGCCGAGTTTGCCCAGGGCGGGCAAGAGCTCGAACGGGAACTTGGCCCTGTCCCAGTACTCGGCCGCCTTCGGGATGACCTCGCGATCGACGAAAGAGCGGACATTGTCCCGAACCGCCTTCTCTTCCTCGGAGAGGAGGCTGCCAACGTTGACGAAATCGACCGGTCGTGTTCCCCGTCGGGTTTCTTCGGGCGAGATGGTCATGCTGCCCCTTTCGTTCTCGAAACCACCGTGCGACAAACATAGGGTTTGGTAGCGTCGGTGTCAAGCCGCCCGACCCGGACGGTTAAATACCTCGAAAACGGGTACAGTGTGGGGCACAACACAAAAGTTCTTAAGACGGAAAAGGGGGAATGAGCTATGACGGATTCTGGAGGAGACAGCGGAAGAATGATGGGTGCTCCTATGGAGGGTTCTGTGATGTTTTACGAGCCTTTCTTCAAGATGTGGTCGGAGTGGCTCAAGAGCAACATGGGCCACATGTCGGCGACCCCGGGCGCGAGCGTCCCCTGGCTTACGAAGCCCGGCATCTCGACCGGGGAGGAGGCGGAGCCGCTGCCAAGAGGGGCCATAGCCAACGACCCGCTGCTGTCGGCCATGGACAAGGTATTGGACGCCAACCCCTTGCGCGACATAATGCCCCTCGACTGGCTGGAGATCACCCGGGCGCTGCAGACCCTCTGGATGCGCGAGATGTCCGACCCTGCACGGGCGATGCAGGTGGCGACAGATTACAACCGTCGCCTCTTCGAGAAGTCGATGGATGTATGGAGCGATGCCATGGCTCGCTTTTGGGGCATGCCCCGGCAGGAGGAGAAAGAAGAGGAGGGGACGTCCGACCCGCGTTTCTCCGCGTCGGAGTGGGATCTCAACCCCTTCTACGCGATGCTCAAGGAGACGTACTTCCTCGCCACGGAGTATCTCCTCAACGAGGCCCAAGAGACCGCTGACGGCAAGGAGGACACCGAGGAGCAGAAGCGCCTCAGGTTTCACCTCCAGCAGTTCGTGGAGGCGATGGCCCCCGTCAACTTCCTCCTTACCAACCCCGAAGTGCTCAGGCGCGCGTTCGAGACGGGGGGGGCGAGCCTCGCCGAAGGCGCCCGCAACCTCATCTCGGATATAGAGGACGGGAGCCTCACCCAGGTCGACGCCGAGGCCTTCGAGGTGGGCGAGAACCTCGCGACGACGCCAGGCAAGGTGGTCTACCGCAACAGGCTAATGGAGCTCATCCAATACGAGCCGCAGACCGAGCAGGTCTACGAGGTGCCTATACTCTT
>JALZEL010000193.1 GCA_030862075.1 Actinomycetota bacterium
GGCATCGGCACCTTCCTCTCGGTGGGGACGAAGATCCTCACCAACGTCACGCGCGGTCCCGGCCAGACGGGGATCAGCTCGTCCGAATCCACGAACACGCTTATATCGGGCAAAACCTCTCCGGCCACGACTTCGTCGGGATCTTTATTATCGACTCGCCCGGTACGAAGATCCTCTCCAACGACATCACGGACAGCACCGATGTCGGCACGATTATCTTCGATTCGACCGGCACCAAGATCGTCTCCAACGACATAAGCCGCTCCGGTGATACGGGCATCGCCATCTTCGGGCCGGAACGGGCCAACAACGACGCCAAGGTCGTTGGCAACAACATCTCGGGCGGCCCGGCGGGCATCTACGTCGCAGACGCTCACCGCGGCTTCTTCGCCGGAAACACGATCCACGACAACTGCGCTGGCATGTTCTTCGAAGCTAACGGATCTAAGGAACCTGTAAGTGGCTTCGAGGTGAAAGGCAACACGGTCGAGAACAATACGCTCTCGTGTCGAGCTGCACAATTCGATAGGGCATTCTCGGGGATCGGGATCGCGCTTCTGGGCGCGAGTGGCATGGAGGTTAAGGCCAATCATATCTCGGGCAACGTCCCCTCCAGCCCCACCCGTATCTCGGGCGGGGTCGTGGTCTCGACGGACCTGCCCTTCGGCGGATCGGCGAAACTCCGGAACAACTCCGTAATCGGCAACCACTTTGGCCGTAACAAGCCGGACATCTTCT
The DNA here is from genome assembly GCA_030862075.1 of Actinomycetota bacterium. Lineage (GTDB taxonomy): Bacteria > Actinomycetota > Rubrobacteria > Rubrobacterales > Rubrobacteraceae > Rubrobacter_F. The sequence continues at coordinate 739 of JALZEL010000193.1, forward strand.
GGGATGAGTCTGGCTCGGGCAATCGCTTCGTGGGCAACCTCTGCAACAGTAGCGTGCCCAGCAGTCTGTGCAACTAGGGAGGTTCTCCTGTTCACCAAGAAGGCCCCGCTCCGGCGGGGCTTTCGCTAACCGCTACTTTGTCGTCATAGCCGTCTCAGCCCTGCTTTGTGCCCCTATGCACCGGAGTGCGTGGAATAGAAATTCTCGGAAGTTCACTCAGCTTGCATTATCGTCGTCGCACGCACAACACGTAAGCGACTTGCAAGTTCTGCTTGCACTATGCGTCTGGACCTGCGAACGTTCTAGTAGAACCCACGAAAGGAGGCAAGTTGCCTGGACGCAGGAAGGGACTCACTGGCTTCGGTCGTCTACTTAGGGACTTCTCGGAAGATCGAGGCATCTTCGGTTGGAGTGAACTTGCTCGCGAGCTAGAGCGAGTGGGGTGGCATGGCACCCGAGCGACGTTGAGTAACTGGGCAATGGGAAGGTACCATGCAGACTACGATACACTTCCCTTCATCGTCCGGGCGCTCAAACTGACGGAGGAAGAGCAACGCAGGCTGGCGTGGGCGTTCGCTTTCGAGCAGGACTAGCTCTCTCCAGAGGTCTATTCATCGGACTTCGTGGAATTTGAATTCTCGGAAGTTGGAAGGTCGTCACTAGGTGTGCATCAGGCAACGCACCATCCCTACCATCAACTCCACAGCCTTCTCTTGGTCTAAGCCCTGCTGTCGTACGAGCGTGCGCCATGTCTGGAAGTCAAGCGCGAACCCTATGGCGGCCAGCAGCGCCTCACCTCGCTCGCCCTCCGTATCCCAGCCCTCCGCCACGGCATTGCTCCACGTCCGCTTCCAGTTCTGGAAGACCGGATGGGTGAACTCGGCACAAAGCGCGTCCACCTCAGCGTCCCTAAGAACATTGGCAAATATCTCCTCGTGGCGCCCGTAGTAGACGTAGACCTCAGATAGTGCTCTCCTAAGGCGTTCTTCGTGGTCTGCTACCTCGGCCCAAGAGGAGTGATCCGGCGGAGGGTGTTCGGCCGCGTAGTGGCCCGTGCAAGCGGTGTAGAGGTCTCTCAGCTCGGGGAAGTGAGCGTAGTAGGTGTGCCTCTGTACCCCAGCCTTCTCGGCTATGGCGCTCACAGTGGTCCGTGCCGGGCCCACGGTCTGGTGCAGCTCCACGGCTGCCTCGGTGATCCGTCGGCGCGTCTCCTGCATGCGCTGTGCCCTGCGCTTCATCTCGTATTTTCGTGCCATGGAAGAAATTATTACACAAATTTGTGCATTTAACCTTGACAGCGGGTCCGTTTGCTGCCATTGTTCTCTGCACAGTATTGTGTAGGGAAAGGAGAAGGACACGATGTCGTCCACAGAAGATCAAGCCAGGAAGGAGGCCCTGCTCAACGCAGAAGATGCCGCGAGCCGGACCTTCGCGCACGAGCCAGGCGAAGGCGAGGCGTGGTGGTGGTTCGGGGTGCTGGCTACCGTAAAGGCCACAGCGGAGCAGACCGGCGGGCGCTACGCTCTGGTAGAGATACTCGCTCCTGATGGCTACGAAGGTGTGCTGCACGTTCACCACTTCGAGGATGAAGGCTTCTACATCCTCGAAGGAGAGATGACCTTCTACGTTGGCGAGCAGACGATAAAGGCGCACCCTGGCTCGTTTCTCTTTGGCCCCAAGGACGTCCCTCACGCCTTCACGGTGGACTCGGGACCGGCGAGGCTGTTGTTTGTCCTTTCGCCTGCGGGTATGGAGGGCGCTATCAGGGAAATGGGAGAGCCGGCAAGGTCACTGACCGTGCCGCCCCAGCCGGAGGAGCCGCCCGACGAGGTGGAGATGGGGCGGCTCATGGCCATTGCCGAGCGGTATGGGGGGGAGATAGTCGGTCCGCCGCCGGGGCAGTAGGAGCGCTTGGTCAACATGAGGAAGGGCCAGGGTCTGGCAGCCTCGGCCCTTCCTCTTTGCCCTTATTCACCAGAGTGCCTAGTAGCGACATTCTATGAACTTCGCGTGTAAGCGTTCTGGGAAGTTCGCTACCCGCAAGCAACATCCAAGCAACGGCAAAATCACTCATTTGGGCGATGCGCTCCGTTCCGGGGCGCGCCTACCGTGATGCCGTTGGGGTGAAGGGCGAGGCCCGCCCCACCACGTGGCCGTTATGCCTGGCGGCTCACGTGGATTAGACACGAAGGAGGAGGCTATGGCGATCAGCGTTACCGACACGGCGACGGGCAAGGGTTCCTTCGCGACCCCCGGAGGCGGCGAGCATGAGGCGTTATTGCTCTTGCTCGCTGCCCAGGAGGCGAGGGACACCCAAAGGCGCGCGGAGGAGGCGGCCATAGACGCGGAGGACTACTGGACGCAAGCCGAAGAGGCATGCGCGGTGGAGCCCATCGGGTGAGATAGACAAGGAGCTGGGAGGCGAGGCACTGGCGGTAGGAAAAAAGGCCTTTGGCCTCTCTATTCACCAACCTCCGAGAAGAAGAGTTCTCGGAAGTTCGAGGCAAGGTGCGTGCAGAGAGACGAGTTGCCGAGCTTTACCGAACCTTAACCGTGCACTCAGCATGGTCTTAACAACTCCTCGCTAAGCTGGCTGGCACCAGACGGCC
>JALZEL010000220.1 GCA_030862075.1 Actinomycetota bacterium
ACCTTGCGACCGTCCCTCCGTACTTGGCTACCGCTGCATTGAGAAAGGCGAAGGCGCCGTCCATAATCTCTGCGACCTGTTCAGGGTCAAGCTGCTCGCCCATGGCGGTTGAGTCGACCACATCCGCAAACAGCACCGTCACGAATTTGCGTTCACCCTCTACTGGCCGTGGAGCTTGGAGAGAGGCACCGCAATTCAGGCAGAACCTGGCGCCCTTCGGGTTGACGTTCTGACAACGGGGGCAGTTCATCTCAGCACCTCGCTCAGGAATGTGGCAAATGCCCTTGATGCCTTGATCCGAACTCTATTATAGGACAATTCCTACTACTACTCGTCCCAGGTTTGGACACTCTTCTCACACACCAAGTCGGCGCTCGTCCAGCCTTTCCCGCTGAGCTATGCTTCCCTGCATGAGCAGCCTCGCACCCGTCAAGCAGGGCGGAAGGACGGGTTCGAGATACGGGCTGGGGTTCACTCCGGCGAAGTGGAACGCTACATCGACAATGTGGAAGGAGTAGCAGTGCATGTGGCTGCCCGCATCCTGGCGCTCGCTGGACCAGGAGAGGTTCTGCTATCGGCCTCGACCGCCGCGCTGCTTGAAGGAGCAGACCTGTCCTTCGTCGATGCTGGCGAGCATGAACTCAAAGGTTTGGAGGATCGGCGGCGACTCTACCGGCTTGTGAGCCATCCAGGGGAGCTCGATAGGGGTTCGGCCTAACTTCCGCTGCATCCGCCCGCAGCCCATGAACGGAACACGTCGAAGCCGGGGAATTCCTAGAAAGCTCAAAGAGCCAGAGATTAGGCCTCCGAATACTGAAGAACCTCTCGAACGAGAGGAGCAAGATTCGAAGGAAGGCTGGTGATGGCGGGCTTCGTGGAAAGTATATTCCTTGCTCAGGAAGGTGGTGCACAGATGAAGGGCGTCCAGGTGGCCACCGCTCTCGAAGCCTGCGGTCTGGAGGGTGACCGCTACTGTGCCGGGACCGGACACTGGAGCCGCTTCGGCAGGGTCTGCGAAGTAACCTTCATCGCAGCCGAGGATCTCGACGATATCGAACGAGAGACTGGTGTGGGTGTGAAGAATGGCGAGCACCGGCGCAACGTCGTCACCAGAGGCATAAGCCTGAAGACCTTGCGACGTGGTGAGCGGTTCCGTGTCGGGGAAGTTGTCTTCGATTACCGGGGGCCGCGCTCGGTCTGCCGATACATCGAACGTCTTACAGAACCGGGTATGACGCAGGCCCTAAAGCGTCGCGGTGGTATCTGCGCGAAGGTGATCGAAAACGGCCCGGTTCGAGTGGGCGACGAGATTGAGCTGCTGTAGCCCCACGAAGAGCATCCACAGAGGCAGCGAGGCAGGCGACGGGTTGAGTAGAAAGGGTACGCTGACGAGCGCGATACTCCAAGAGGCTTTGCCCATCATGCCTTGGGCGCTTTACTTGTGAGGACGAGACCGCGCGCTTTACCCGGTGACATCCTCGACCTGCAGGTACCGTGTCAGATTCGTGTCAGAAAGAGCTGGAATCCTCTCCCAACTCTTTACCCGTCCGTCGTTACTCCTGCAAAACGCTACTTTTCAAAAGTGGGCGATGCTGGAGTCGAACCAGCGACCCCCTCCTTGTAAGTTAGGTTAATGCTTTCCTGGTAGGTACTGCCCTGTCGGGAAATCTCGCATATATAAGCAGTTTCTGCCGTTTCTTGCCCCGTCGTTTTCCTGCTCTGTCCGGATGCGTCCTGCTCCGGTTGCAGCATGGTTGCAGCACGCTCTACAGTATTTTGACGTCTTCCCAGAAACGCGCATAGCCCCGGTCCGCTAGGGATAGGCCCCGGTCTTTTTAGGACCGGGGCTGAGACGAGCTTCCATCGTCAACTCAGGGCAAGGACAACCGACGTGTACAGATGACGAAGATTGTGCTCCTCTACCGGACCAATCTCCCCTGCAGTGTAAAACCCGACCCATGGTGCATCCGGATCTAAGGATTGCCGAAACCGCCTGAGCAGCTGCAGCTTCTCCTGTTCTCGAAACATCATCTTGCCCCGGGTGCCACACTCGAACTGAAAGACGAGTTTGGGTTTCTCACCCCCGAGTTGCTCCTTGATCTGAGCAGCCATCCGATCGAAGCCGGTGGAGATCTTCTCCTTGTCCCGACTTGAGAGCCAGACGCTCGTGCCCTCCTTGACCTCCGTTTGTACGGCGATGGAGCCCTCGGCTATCCTCACAGCGGGCACGCCTCTAACGACGTACTCCTCGTCTTTCATGTAGCTGGGAGCCCTGAAACTCAGCGAAAGCGATATTGCATAACGCATCCAGTCGCGCTTGTCGGTTAGGGCATCCCCTGGTAGATACTCCTTTAGTACTTCTAGGGCGGGTTTACCGTCGATTTCGTAGATGATGTTCCCTTCGGAGCGCGTCACCTTCCGCTCTTCCCCTATAGGGATACAGCCGTGGCTGATAGCCCAACTAGCCTGTGCCTTACCCGAGAGTAGCGCGTAGGAGACCCCATCGGAGACTATTTCGTCGTCGCAATATTGATAAGCTGGCGCCATATTCAAGCCGAAATTAGCTCCCCCACCCCACAGTGGTAGGAACCGCTCGCTCGGGAGATTTTCTTCCAGCCCTGCAAAGAAGTTACCAAGGGTGCCCGTTGCAACGACGAAGTCATAGAGCCCATCCGGGAAGAGGAACAGGCCAATAGTGTCAGCAGATAAGTTGGGCAGCAAGTGTTGGGCTACCCGCTTCCCGACAGCGCGTGGGTCGGTCTCAAGCCACACCGCTAATCCGTTGGTCCACAGTAGCTCGTCCCAAGAGATCGCCGTAACCACTACGGAGAAATTGGATTCATCTGCGTCGCCTCCATTTATCGTACCTTCCGCCGAGCAACCGGTTAGAGGTGCACCTCCGGTAGTCTCGCGCACCGCACGCAGCACGGAGTGCTGATCGTAGCCGATGGAGGCGAACATCATGACGAAGTCTGGCCTGTTGACGCCCGCCTTCTGCAGCGCTTGCTCGGCGGCCTCACGACCCGCAACGTTCGGATTGTGATGTCGACTCATACCGACCCCGGCCTTGGTAGCCATGGACGCACCTCCTGCTTCTGACTTACATCTATCTTAGCTGTTAGCAGCAGATAGCATCAGGGGAGGGGCAGCCCGGTTGCCTCTATTCACCAGGTTGCCGACAAGGCTAGTCTTCTCGGAGCTCAGTCCTCCTC
>JALZEL010000223.1 GCA_030862075.1 Actinomycetota bacterium
CCGCGATGTTGGCGGCGAGGTTGCGGTGTTGCAGCATCGCCCCCTTGCTGCGGCCCGTCGTCCCGGAGGTGTACGCAATCACCGCCAAGTCCTCGCCGTCCGGCAGCACGCCCTCGTAGCTTTCCGCTTCGTCGAGGAAAGCGTCGAGCTCTTCGCCGGTCTCGACCACCGCCTCCAGCTCCGGCAGGTCTCCCCGGACGCCTTCGAGCTCCTCCCGCCGCTCCCCGTCGGTGAGGCACAGGCGCACGCCGGCATCATCAAAGATGTGCCGCAGCTCCCCTCGCCGGTACTGGGTGTTGACCGGCACCACCACGCAGCCCGCAAGGTGCGTCCCCAGGTAGGCCGCCAGGAAGTCGGGGTGGTTCCCCAAGAAGAGCGCGACGCGCTCGCCCGGTCGCAAACCCCATTCCATAAGCGCGGCGGCGACGTTCTCGGCCCGCCCGCGCATCCGCTCGTAGCTCCACCGCTCGCCTTCGAAGTACAAGCACAGCTTCTCCGGCGTACTTTCGGCGTGCTGGACGAACGTCTCGACAATCGAAGACGGGCGAACGGGCATCATTCGCTCAAGATCATCCGGAGATAAACCCCTCCTGATCCCACACCAGGATAACGCCCTGTCCCGCCGGATCATCCACCACGCCAACCAGTCTCCAGCTCTTCCGGCTGCCCTCGTTCATAGCCTCCTGGATCTCCGCCAGCGCAAGGCCCCCGCCTCCAGAAGCGGGCGCGACACGCTCCGCATAGTAGCGATCGGGAGCTGGTGGCTCCGGCTCTGATCGGGAACCAGCGACGTCTTCGTCCGTCATGCTCCTCCTCCAGTCTTTGTTTCGCGTGATTTTATCCGTCAGCCTCCGAAGAGGATTGTGTACAGCCAAGCTCCGATAACTCCGCCGACGAGCGGTGCGGCAACCGGTATCCAGCTGTATGACCAGTCAGACTCGCCTTTGCCCGGAATAGGCAGTACAGCGTGGGCGATGCGCGGGCCGAGATCACGGGCGGGATTGATGGCGTATCCCGTCGGCCCGCCGAGCGACAGACCTATGGAGAAGACCAGAAAGCCGATGATCAACGGTACTATGCCGACAGCGAATATCGCGCCCAGGTCCTGGTTAGCAAAGTTCTGCGCGTTCGCCACGATGGCAAGCACGCCAAAGACCAGGAATGCGGTCCCGATCACCTCGGTGACGAAGTTGGGAACGATGCTGCGGATCTCCGGGATGGTACAGAATACGCCGCGCTTGAGGACGGGATCATCGGTCACCTTCCAGTGCTCGTAGTACGCGAGCCAGACGAGTACGGCTCCCACGAAGGCGCCGAGGAGCTGGGCGATGAGGTATCCTGGCACTGCACCCCAGCCGTAAAAGTTGTCCGGGTTAAAGGCTCCTACCGAAGCCAGACCTATCGTGACGGCGGGATTGATATGTGCTCCGCTGATAACCCCGACGGAGTAGACTGCGAGCGCCACGCCCATTCCCCACCCGAAGGTTATGACGATCCAGCCCGCGTGTTCCGCCTTCGATTGGCGCAACAACACGCCCGCGACGACCCCATCGCCGAGCAGTACGAGGATCAGAGTTCCAACGAACTCGGCTATGTAAATTTCCATGTCTTCCTCCTTCCTAGAACGGACGGCCTGCCGCCACGTCGCACGGCGCCTCCAGGTACCCCTTCATCTCCTCGTCGAGCTTGAGTAGCGTGATGGAGAAGCCCGCCATCTCGAGCGAGGTCATGTACTCCCCTACGTAGGGCATGCGGTAGACCTGAACGCTCTCCCTTTCGAGCACGTCCCTGACGTGGGCGTAGGCCACGTAGAGCTCCATGAGGGGAGTACCGCCCATGCCGTTGACCATCAGGGCGACTTCGGAGCCCGAGAAGTCTACAGAGTCGCCCAGGATCTTCTGCACCATCTCGTCCACGATCTCGCCGGCGGGCTCTATCTTCTTGCGCTCGGCACCGGGCTCGCCGTGGATGCCGATACCGATCTCCATCTCATCGTCCCCGATCTCGAATATGGGCTCTCCGCTCTCCGGAGGGGTACAACTCGTCAAGGCCATCCCCATCGAGCGCATGTTGGAGTTGACCCTTTCTGCAAGCTCCTTTATGCCCGCGAGGCCCTTCCCATCGTCGGCAGCAGCACCGCAGATCTTATGCACGAAGACCGTGCCCGCGACCCCGCGCCGCCCGCTCGTGTGGGTCGAGTCCTCGACCGCCACGTCGTCGTTGGTCACTACGTAATCAGTCTGTATCTCCTCGGCCTCGGCCAGCTCCCCGGCCATCTCGAAGTTCAGAACGTCGCCGGTGTAGTTCTTGACGACGTAGAAGACGCCGGCTCCGCCGTCCACGGCTTTCGTCGCCTCGAGCATCTGCTCTGGGTTTGGACTTGTGAAGACCGAGCCCGCGCAGGCGGCGTCGAGCATGCCGGGCCCGACGTACCCGCCGTGGGTGGGCTCGTGCCCGGAACCACCGCCCGAGACGAGGGCTACCTTGTTCTGGACGGGGGCGTCAGCCCGAACTACGACGTTGTGCTCGGGGATCAGTCGAATGAGCTCGGAGTGCGCGAGCTCCATCCCGCGCAGCATCTCCTCGACAACCTTCTCGGGGGCATTGACGACCTTCTTCATTACGCTCCATTCCCCGGGATCAGGGCCTTAGGCCTCGAGCCCTATTCTCTGTTTTAGGCTTGCTCTGCTGCCTCTTCTTCTTCGCGCTCCCAGCCTTTGGCCCTGTCTACGGCCTTGAGCCAGAGCTGGTGCAGCCGCTCGCGCTCCTCCTCACCCATCTCCGGGTCGTAACGCCGCTGCAGGCTCCACTTCTCGGCGAGCTCTTCCTTGCTCTCCCAGAATCCGGTGGCGAGGCCCGCCATGTAGGCCGAACCAACGGCGGTGGTCTCGACAATCTCCGGGACTTCTACGGAGACCCCTAGGATGTCTGCCTGGAATTGCATGAGAAAGGTGTTGCCGACTGCCCCGCCGTCAGCCCGGAACTCCTTGACCTCTATACCAGAGTCACGCTCCATCGCTCGGACCACGTCGCGCGTCTGGTAGGCCATGCTCTCTAGCGCCGCCCGCGCCAAATGCGCCCGGGTATTGCCCTGGGTTATTCCGACGATGGTCCCCCGGGCGTATGAGTCCCAGTGCGGCGCCCCAAGCCCTACCAACGCGGGCACGAAGTACACTCCATCATTCGAGTCAATGCTCTTGGCCAACTCTTCGGTCTCGGCGGCGTCCTCGATAATCTCCAACCCGTCCCTGAGCCACTGGACCGCGGCCCCGGTTATGAAGATGGCCCCTTCCAGGGCGTACACGACCGGTTCGTCCCCGATTCCCCAGGCAATGGTCGTGAGTAGGCCCTCGTTGCTCGGGACCGCCTCCGTGCCCGTGTTCATGAGCACGAACGACCCCGTACCGTAAGTATTCTTGGCGAGTCCCGGTTCGTAGCAAGCCTGTCCGAAGAGTGCTGCCTGCTGGTCTCCGGCTATACCCGCGACCGGGACGGCGGCCTCGAAGAAGGAGTCTGGATCGGTTTCTCCGAAGACGTAGGAGCTGGGCTTGACCTCCGGTAATATCTCTTTCGGTACTTCGAGGATCTCCAGGAGCTCCTCGTCCCACTTGAGATCATAGATGTTGTACATCAGCGTCCGAGAGGCGTTCGAGTAGTCGGTTATGTGGACGTTCCCACCGGTGAGGTTCCATACCATCCAGGAATCTATGGTCCCGAAGGCTATCTCGCCGTTCTGGGCCCGCTCCCTCAAGCCCTCCACGTTCTCAAACATCCATCGGACCTTGGTTCCGGAGAAGTAGGGGTCTATGACCAGTCCGGTCTTATTCCGGAAAGTGTCTTCTAAGCCCCGCTCCATCAGCTCGTCGCAGAACTCCGCCGTCCTCCGGTCCTGCCACACGATGGCGTTGTGGACCGGCTCTCCGGTCTCCCGATCCCACAGAACAATGGTTTCGCGTTGGTTGGTCACGCTGACCGCGGCAAGATCCCCCGCCGAGACGCCAGCTTCGTTTAAGGCGTCCTCTACCACTTGCATGGAGACGTTCCAGATCTCATTGGCGTCATGCTCAACCCAGCCCGGCCTCGGGTAGTGCTGCTCGAACTCTGAGTACGTCTGGCCTACGACAACACTGTCGTGGTTGAGGACCATCACCGTCGTCCCGGTGGTCCCTTGATCTATCGCCAGCACGTAGTCTCCAGCCATACCTCCTCCTTTTCCCCTATCCTCGCACTACTTGCGTCGCTTGCGCCGGCCACTCTAAGATGACTGGGAATCCGCGTCAAGCACCGGCCCAGAATCCCCCGCACCAAGTGACTTCGGTTGCGCTAAACTGGCGTGTCGACGAGCAGGAGGAGCGCATGAGCATAAAGTTCGCAGGGGTTCACCACGTGACCGCGATCGCGGAAGACCCGCAGGAGAACGTGGACTTCTACGCGGGCGTCTTGGGCCTGAGGCTGGTGAAGAAGACCGTGAACTTCGATGACCCCGGCAGCTACCACCTCTACTACGGCGACGTGGTCGGAAACCCGGGGACCATCATGACGTTTTTCTCCTGGCCTGGCGCCCCCCGGGGACGCATCGGCGCGGGGCAGGTGAGCGTGACCTCCTTCGCCATACCCGAGGACTCTATCGGCTTCTGGGTGGAGCGCCTCCTGCAGCACGGCGTCCGCTTCGAGCAGCCCAAGAAGCGCTTCGACGAGACGGTACTGTCCTTTAGCGACCCAGACGGGCTCGCGGTTGAGCTCGTCACCCGGCCGGGGAGGAGCAACGCGGAGTTGCCTGAAGGCCCGGTCCCTCCCGAGCATGCGATCCGGGGTATCTCGGGCGTGACCCTCTGGGAGCAGGCCGGGGAGGACACCGAGGACCTCCTCGCGAACCTCCTGGGCTTCGAGAAGGTCGAGGAGGAAGCAGGACGGACGCGGTACCTGACGACGAGCCTCGAAGGCAGCTTCGCGGACGTACTCGAACAGCCGGGCGGTCCCGCCGGTCGGACGGCGGTCGGCACGGTTCATCACGTCGCGTGGCGGGCGCCCGACGACGAGACGCAAGCAGCGTGGCGGGAAGAGATCGCGGCGAGGGGCTTCCACATCACCCCCGTCCTCGACCGCAACTACTTCCACTCCGTCTACTTCCGCGAACCCGGCGGGGTCCTCTTCGAGATCGCCACCGACCCGCCCGGCTTCACCGTGGACGAAGAGCCGGACCACCTTGGCGAGACCCTGAAGCTTCCACCATGGCTGGAGAGGAACCGGGAACAGATCGAGCAATCACTTCTCCCTGTCCACTCACCACACGGAAAGGTCTGAAGCGTGACGAACGAACCTTTGAGCTTCGCCCACCGCTTCGTCCCCGCCGAAGAGCCCGACGCCCCTACCCTGCTCCTTTTACACGGCACCGGCGGTGACGAGAACGACCTTTTGCCTTTGGGCCGCATGCTTGACGAGCAGGCCGCGCTCCTGAGCCCGCGCGGGAAGGTCCTGGAGAACGGCATGCCCCGCTTCTTCAGGCGATTGGCGATGGGCGTCTTCGACCAGGAAGACCTCGTGAACCGCACCCACGAGCTCGCGGAGTTCGTTACGGCGAGCACCTCTGAATACGGCTTCGACCCAGGACGCGTCTTCGCGGTAGGCTTCTCGAACGGGGCTAACATCGCGGCGAGCCTGCTGTTGCTCCACCCGAGCCTGCTGGCCGGCGCGGTCCTCTTGCGCGCGATGGCCCCGTTCGAGCCGGAGATGTCCCCAGACCTCTCGGGTACGCCGGTCTACCTGGCGGCAGGACGCTCGGATCAGATGGTGCCTCCAGAGAGCACCGAACGCCTCGCCGAGCTTCTGAAAGCCGCCGGCGCCGAGGTGACACTCGACTGGCAGCCCGGCGG
>JALZEL010000268.1 GCA_030862075.1 Actinomycetota bacterium
CGGGGTATGTACCGGGGGACGAAGCGTCCCGGCTGCTCTCGGGTGCTGACGTAGGAGCGCTACCGTTCAACGAGGGCGTCACCCTCAAGAGTGGCTCCCTGCTCACGCTCTTCGCGCACGGCCTACCTGTGGCGGTCACGCGCCCGGATCCTCCCGAGCCGAATCTAGTAGACGGAGAGCTAGTGCGGCTCGTAGAGCGGCGGGACGCCTCTGGGCTCACGATCGCGCTCCTCGGGCTGCTGGCCGACGCCTCCGAGCGTGTCCGGCTGGGGGAGGCGGGGCGTGCTTACACCCGGAACCTCTCCTGGTCCTCCATAGCGGAGCGTCACGTAGAGGTGTACGAGTCGGTGTTGGAGAAAGGAGCGAGAGTACCCGCGGGTACCGGCGGTGTGCTCCCGCTACCGTCAAAGACGACCGCCGATGCCGATAGCCTGCCGATTTTAGGAGGGGGTTCCACGAAGGATTAGCAACCTCTGCGGGCCGCCGGGCCCATAAGAAATTCTACCCTTCGGCGCCGATCCCAGACGCGCCAGAAAGCATCGGCAAACTTCGCTATCATAAAATGCGGGTCGGCAGCCGAGTAGGAGGACGTCGGCCCGCCCAGGCCTTCACTGTGAAACCATAGCGCTTTGCAGCGAAGTTTGACTATACCCTGGTCTCGTAGCGCGACCAGGGTGCGCGACGGCAACAGGAACATTCTGGCTCGTCAGCGGTTGACTAGTTCTTCTCCAAGCTCTTTAAAGCTACTTCGGCGGCACGCCTCAGGTGGCGGTTGGAATCTGCGTGGAAGACGCTTTGCAGGTCTTCGCGGGCCCGCGCGCTCTCGCCCAGGGCTGCTAAAGCCGAGGCGCGATTGTAGTAGGCGATGCCGAGTTTGGGGTCGAGCTTTACGGCCTGGTCCGCTGCTTTAAGGGCGCGGTGCGGGTCGCCCGACGCGTCGAGGCTCGCGCCCAGGGCCGAGTAGTAGCGGGGGAGGGGGCTACGGGCGACGAGCCGTTCGTAGATTTCGGCTGCTCCCTCGTACTCTTCGCGCCTGAAAAGGGCCACGGCCCGGCGCTCCTCGGGGGCGACGAGGCGGGCCATGAGCACCGTGAGAACGGCGGCGCCACCGAGATAGACGAGTAGGACCGGCACGGTGTTCTCGAAGGTCGCCAGGTCCATGATGAACGGCAGCCCGAGGATGAAGACGCCAGTCGAGAGGAGCGGCAAAAGCCGCACCAGAAACTCCCCGTAGGCCCGGGCGCGGAGCAGGTCGCGGTTCTGGCGGCCGACGACGAAGAGGAAGCCAGCGAGCAGTGCCAGGGCCCCTAGAGTCGGATAGAAGAAGCTCACCCCTGGAGCTCCTCGAGCGTCCTCCTGGCAGCAGACTTGAAGCGGCGGGGCAGGTCGGCGTCGAGGGCTCGTTTAAGGTCCTTCGTTGCCCGGCTCTTGCGGCCTTGCCTGCGCAGGATCAGGGCGCGGTTGTAGTAGGCGAGGCCGTACTCCGGGTCGAGCTGGACAGCACGGGTGGAGGCGTCTATGGCCTCCTCGTGCCGCTCGCCGGCTCCCAGAGCCGCCCCCAGAAACGCCCAGTAACGAGCCAACGGACGCTCCTCGGCGAGCCTGCGGTACAGGGCCGCGGCCCTCGCGTAATCCCTGTTGCGGAAGGCCCTGCTCGCCTGGCGCTCACCTACGGGCATGGAGAGAAAGTTAGAGGCGACCAACACGGCGCCGAACGCGAGCACCCAGACGATGGGCGTCCAGCCTCCCTGGAGGCTCTGTACCAACGGCAGGCTAGCGGCCATGCCGGTGATCGCCGCGAACGGGAGCGAGCGGCGCGCTAGCTCCCCCCAGGCCTTCGCCCGCACCAGGTCCTTGTTGAACGAGAAGACCATCCGCCAGGCGACGAGCACCAGCAGGAAGGTCAGGACGACGGGTATCGCGCCGACGTCCAAGAAGGGGCTCCCTCCTCCTAGCGTCCCACGGGTGCGGACGCCGCACCCTCGAGCACGCCCAGGACAGGCCTCACGAGCTCTTCGAAGGCCGAATCATCGAGGGTGGGCCTAGAGCCTGCGGTTGGGACGGCTTTTTCTAGTTCGATCCAGCTCTTGCACCCCCCGTACTCCGCCCGGTACTCGAACCGAACAGGCTCTGGCAGCAGGTAGGTGCGCAAGACCAGGACCGTCAGGGGCTTCTTCGGACGCCACTTCAGGCGGCTCTCGGCGTACTCGGGCGTCCAGATGTGGTAGGGGTCCAGGGCGGCAAGCTCATCGGTCTCGGAGATCTCGTATGCGCCGTGTACCTCGGCGAAGGAGGTGAAGATCACCGGCCCGTCGTCCTGCCTCTCGGGGATGGACCGCAGGAGGTCGTAGTAGAGGGGCTTGAGCTGCTCCTCTTTCTGGTGCTCGTAGCTCTTGAAGAAGAGAAAGCGCGTTTTGGGGACGGCGAACGCTTTCTCCCGGATGCCGCCCTTTCGCACCACGAGCGCCGTCTCACCGCGCTCGAGCGCCTCGACGGCGACCGCCCACTCCTTCAGCGCGTGCTGCAGCGTGTCCAAAAGTTCACCTCTCGTATAATGCCAACCTACAAAGCGGATTATATGACGCGAGCGCAAACGCTTCGACAGGAGGCTTCACACATGACGCAGCATGAGACGCCCCACCGCATAGAACGCGACTCAATGGGCGAGGTCGAGGTGCCCCGTGACGCGCTTTTTGGCGCCCAGACGCGCAGGGCCCTCGACAACTTCCCCATAAGCGACCTGCGCAAGCCGCGCCGTTTCGTACAGGCCCTCGGGGCCATAAAGCTCGAAGCCGCCAACGTGAACCACGAGCTCGGCCTGCTGGATGAGGAGCTAAAGGACGCCATCGTAGAGGCCGCGGAAGAGGTCGTCGAGGGCGCTCTGGACAACCAGTTCGTCCTCGACGTCTTCCAGACGGGGTCCGGCACCTCTACCAACATGAACGCCAACGAGGTCATCTCCAACCGGGCCATCCAGATCCTCGGCGGCGAGCTCGGCTCCAAATCACCCGTGCACCCGAACGACCACGTCAACAACGGCCAGTCCTCCAACGACGTCATCCCCACCGCCATCCACCTCTCCGCCCTCGTCTCCATCAAAGAGGATCTAATGCCCGCGCTCGAGAAGCTTCGCGGCGCTTTAGAAGAGAAAGCCCGCGAGTTCGACAGCGTCGTCAAGACCGGCCGGACGCACCTGCAGGACGCGACCCCCATACGCCTCGGACAGGAGTTCGAGGGCTACGCGGGGCAGGTACAGCGCGGCATAGAACGCGTAAGGAAGGCCCAGGAAGACCTCGTGGAGGTCGCTTTGGGCGGAACGGCCGTCGGCACCGGCGTCAACACCCATCCCGAGTTTGCCCAGAAGGTCTGCGAGAAGCTCTCCGAACGGTTCGGCGTCAAAGTCTACGAGACCGAGAACCACTTCCAGGCCCAGAGCGCGATGGACGGGGCGGTCTACGTGAGCGGGGCTCTAAAGACCGTCGCGGTAAGCACGATGAAGATCGCCAACGATATCCGTTGGCTCGGGGCCGGGCCGCGTGCGAACCTGGCCGAGATAGCGCTGCCCGAGGTGCAGCCAGGGTCCTCGATCATGCCGGGCAAAGTCAACCCGGTTATCGCCGAGAGCGCCATGATGGTCGCCGCCCAGGTCATCGGCAACGACACCACCGTAGCTTTGGCAGGTCAGGGCGGCAACTTTGAGCTCAATACCATGCTCCCGGTCATCGCCTACAACCTCCTGCAGTCGATCGACATCCTCAGCAGTGCTGCCTCGAACCTCGCCGACCAGTGCGTCGCGGGGCTGGAGGCCAC
>JALZEL010000271.1 GCA_030862075.1 Actinomycetota bacterium
GGAAATATACTCCCAAATGTAAGCTCCAGAAAGCGGGACGAATTGGAATACGCGCGACTCACCAAAATGCTCCGGATGCTCAAACTCCTGCGTCGGTTACTCGCTGAAGCCCGGAAGCGCGGAGACCTTGGGTTGGTGTTGGAGTTCTACAATCCCCCTCCCAGCGATGACTCCTTGGAGTCCTACGACGCCCTTCCTCACTACGATGAGCCACCGCGACTAATGGTGTTCGGCGCGAAGATGGACGTCGCGCAGGAGGTGGGCCTCGATGCTGCGGAGGCGATCGGTCTGTTGAAGGAGTTGGAAGCCGACGGATATGTCTACCTAGATTATGGCCCTGGCGGGCCTTACGTTGACGCTGGCGAGGTAATGGTCAGCTTCACCGAGAAGGGCCATGCTGCGATTGAGGCACTTTCCGATCCGAACGAGGCCCTGTTAGAAAAGCTGGAGGCCACCGCGGAGGCTATTAGGGACCTCCAAAACGTAGACTTCCCCGAGAGGGAGTCAGCGATAGGTGCGGTGGAAGAACTAAAGCGGTTCGTAGGTGCCCTTCCGTCTGAAAGCAGCGCGGAGTTACTCAGGAGGTTGCCCAGCGCGTTTGGTCTTGGCAGTGACTAGACCAGCTAGAAAACTCTTCCAGCTGAGCAGGGCGTCTCGACAGAGACCAACTCGTATAGGAGCGAACTGATATATCTGACCAGATCATCAAGCTCGTCATTGCGGGAGTGCTCCTGGTATGGCAGCAGTGTAGCAGCAGTAGCGATAGAACAGAGCCGAACAGGATAGGAAACACGTACAGGGTAAAGCCGCGTTTTCGGCTTAAATAGGCAGAATTCTCTAACGGGATAGAACAGGATAGAACTTGCGGATTGGGATTGTGGCCCCAAGGTTGCGGGTTCGAGTCCCGTTGGTCACCCTGTCTTGCGGGCGTGCCCTTTTACCCTCACTTCTGGGCTCCTTGCGCCCTTAGCGCACGGGAGGGGGCGGCAGTTATGCGGCTGTTATAATCCCGGTCAGGTTTTCGATGAGCGAGAGTGGTGGAATGGTAGACACGCTAGATTTAGGATCTAGTGCCTTCGGGCGTGCGGGTTCAAGTCCCGCCTCTCGCACAGCGGCTCGTGCAGAGGTGAGGCCTACGGAGAGTTGGAGCGTATGACGGCGAACGTTACGAAGCTCGAGGACAATAAGGTTCGAATCGACGTCGAGGTACCTCCTGAGGAGGTCAAGAAAGGCGTCGAGGCGAAAGTCCGCGAGCTCAGGCAGCAGGTCCGGGTACCAGGCTTCAGACCCGGCAAGGCGCCGCGGCGCGTGATCGAGAACCGGGTGGGGCGTGACTACATCTACATGGAGGCGCTGCAGGACAGCCTGCCGAACTGGTACTCGGCGGCGGTCGTTGAGCAGAACCTGAGGCCGGTAGACCGGCCGGAGATCCACTTCGACAATCCTCTGGACGAGCAGGAGGGCTTCAAGTTCTCCGCGACCGTCGAGGTCAGGCCCGAAGCGAAGCTCGGAGAGTACAAGGGCCTCGAGGTCCTCAAAAGGGAGGTCGAGGTCGCGGAGGAGCAGGTGGATGCCCAGCTGGAGGAGTTCCGGGGGCAGTTCGCCACGCTCGCGGCGGTAGAGGATCGGCCCGTCAAGGAGGGCGACTTCGTCGTAATGGACTTCAAGGGCGAGAGGATGTCGGGGGGACCTCTAGAGGGCGCCGAGGCCGAGGATTACATGCTCGAGGTCGGGCGTGGCGAGCTCTTGGAGGACTTCGAGAACAACCTCGTCGGGATGAGCGCGGACGAGCGCAAGCGGTTCGGGGTGACGTTCCCGGAGGATTACCAGGAGGAGTCCTTGAGGGGACAGTCGGTCCTCTTCAACGTGCACGTGAAGGAGATCAAGGAGAGGGAGTTACCTCCCCTGGACGACGAGTTCGCCAAGGAGGCGAGCGAGTTCGAGACCCTCGTGGAGTTTAGGGGCGCTATGCGGGTGCAGCTCGAGGAGGAGGCGGAGCAGAGGGTCGAGGGTGAGTTCCGGGGACGGGTGCTCGACACGGTCGCCAAGGAGGCCGAAGTCGAGGTCCCCGAGGCCATGGTCCACGAGAAGGCTCACGAGATGGTCGAGAGCTTTGAGCGGAGCATCCGAGCCCAGGGCATGGAGCCCGAGCAGTACTACCAGCTCACCGGTTCGAGCCACGCGGAGGTCGAGGAGCGCGTGCGCCCCGACGCCGAGGACACAGTCAAGAAGGAGCTCGTCTTGGACGCGGTCGCGACCGCCGAGGGCATAGAGGCAGACGACCACGAGGTAATGCACCAGATCGAGCACTTCGCCGAGGGCTCAGACCGCAGCCCTGAGGAGATAGCCGAGAACATGCGCAGGAATGGGACCTACCAGCTCCTGCAGGAGGAGATCGCCCGGGGGCAGGCGCTCGACTTCCTCGTCGAGAATGCCGTCCCCGTCCCGATACCGAAGGAAGAGGCCGAAGGCGGGGAGGCTGAGGAAGTGGTAGTCGAAGGCGCCGGGGCACCGGAGGCCGGCGACGTCGAGGTGGTGGAGGTGCCGAGGGCCGAAGGGAACGAGGGAGAGGACGTGCCAGGGGCCGAAGAACCCGAGCCCGAGACGGGCGAGGCGAGGGTCGAGGCGTCGATCCAGGCCGGCGAGGGTCCGGCGGAGACAACCAGAGAAGGAAAGGACCTTTAGGAAGTGAGCTACGACATCAACAACGTCATCCCCTACGTCATAGAGCAGAGCCCGCGCGGCGAGCGGGCGATGGACATTTACTCGCGGCTCCTCAAGGATCGCATCATCTTCCTGGGGACCCCGGTGGACGACCAGGTGGCGAACGCGATCATGGCGCAGCTTTTGCACCTCGAAAGCGAGGACCCTGAGCAGGACATCAACCTGTACATAAACTCCCCCGGCGGGAGCGTCTCGGCGGGCCTCGCCATCTACGATACCATACAGTTCGTCAAGCCGGACATCGTCACTACGGCCTTGGGCATGGCGGCTTCGATGGGCGCCTTCCTATTAGCGGCCGGGACGAAGGGCAAGAGGAACGCTTTGCCGAACACGCGGGTGCTGTTGCACCAGCCGAGCGTCGGGGGGCTTGCGGGGCAGGCGTCGGACGTGCAGATACACGCCGAGGAGCTCATAAGGACCAAGCGTCGCCTTAACGAGATCCTGGCGGAAAACACGGGCCAGCCCTACGAGAAGATAGAGCGAGACACCGACCGCGACTACATCATGGGGCCCGACGAGGCCATCGAGTATGGCGTAATCGACAACATCGTCCGCTCGCACTAAGGGAATCAGGAGCGAAGGGGAGGCCGTAAAGGGATGAGGGACCCGTCGGATCAGCTGCAGTGCTCTTTCTGTGGTAAGAGCCAGCGCCAGGTCAGAAAGCTCATAGCCGGCCCGGGCGTCTACATCTGCGACGAGTGCATCGAGCTCTGTAACGAAATCATCGATGAAGAGTTCTCTGGTCCCGAGGTCCTGAAAGAAGACGACCTCCCCAAGCCCCGCGAGATCAACCGCATCCTAAACGAGTATGTCATCGGCCAGGACGAGGCCAAGAAGGTCCTCGCGGTCGCCGTCTACAACCACTACAAGCGTATATCCATGGGCCCCGACTCCTCGGACGGCACCGAGCTGCAGAAGTCCAATATCCTGCTCGTAGGGCCGACCGGCTCGGGTAAGACGCTGCTCGCGCAAACCCTGGCCAAGATACTCAACGTCCCCTTCGCCATAGCGGACGCCACCGCGCTTACCGAGGCTGGCTACGTCGGCGAGGACGTCGAGAACATACTACTCAAGCTCATCCAGGCCGCCGACTTCGACGTGAAGAAGGCGGAGACGGGAATCATCTACATAGACGAGATCGACAAGATCGCCCGCAAGAGCGACAACCCCTCCATAACGCGCGACGTCTCCGGTGAGGGCGTGCAGCAAGCTCTCTTGAAGATCCTGGAGGGCACGGTCGCCAGCGTTCCGCCCCAGGGGGGGCGCAAACACCCGCACCAGGACTTTCTACAGATAAATACT
Organism: Actinomycetota bacterium; assembly: GCA_030862075.1. Lineage (GTDB taxonomy): Bacteria > Actinomycetota > Rubrobacteria > Rubrobacterales > Rubrobacteraceae > Rubrobacter_F. The sequence continues at coordinate 4,027 of JALZEL010000271.1, forward strand.
AAGAATGTACTCTTTATTTGTGGCGGGGCCTTCGGGGGCTTAGAGGATGTGATCCGTCAGAGAATTGGCAAGAGGAGCATCGGCTTCTCAGGCGATGTGGACGCGCGGCTAGAGGAGGAGTCCGACGAGATTCTCCAGAACGTCCAGCCCGAAGACCTCCTCAAGTACGGTCTCATCCCCGAGTTCGTGGGGCGCCTGCCCGTGATCTCCACCTTGAGGAGCCTGGAGGAGGAGGACCTGGTACGTATCCTCACCGAGCCGAAGAACGCGCTCGTACGGCAGTACCGGCAGTTCTTCCGCTACGACAAGGTGGACCTGACCTTCACCGACGAGGCGCTCAAGGCGATCGCGGAGCTCGCGCTCGAGCGGGGGACGGGGGCCCGGGGCCTGCGCAGCATCCTGGAGTCGGCGCTCCTGCCCACGATGTACGAGCTGCCGAGCCGCTCGGACGTAAAGAGCTGCGCCGTGGACGCCGACACCGTGAGGGAAGGCGTACAGCCCTCCCTCGTGACAGGCACTTCCAAGTACTCCTACGACGAAGAAGAGACCGCCTAGATTCTCTTGCGGGAGTAGGGAATAGTGAGTGGGGGAGTAGTGTTTTTCTCGACTCCCTACTCCCGATTTCCCTACTCCCGAACGAAAAACGAACAGGAGGTAACCCTCACCCCTTGAGCCAGGCCGAGCTACCCAAAACCTACGACCACCGCGCCGTGGAGGGCAGGGTCTACGCCGAGTGGGAGCGCCGCGGCGCGTTCGAGGCCGACCCGAGCCACGACAAGGAACCCTACTGCATCGTCCTGCCCCCGCCCAACGTAACGGGGGCCTTGCACATGGGGCACGCCCTGAACGGCGCCGTACAGGACACCCTCGCCCGCCGCGCCCGCATGAAGGGCTACGAGGCCCTGTGGTTGCCGGGGGTGGACCACGCCTCCATCGGCCTCCACAACGTCGTAGAGCGCAAGCTGATGCGCGAGGAGGGAAAGACCCGCTGGGACCTCGGACGCGAGGAGTTCGTGGAGCGTTGCCGGGTCTTCGCCGAAGAAGCTCGCTCCCGGAT
>JALZEL010000279.1 GCA_030862075.1 Actinomycetota bacterium
CGGCCTTGATCATAGACCCGTCGGACCTCGAAGAGCAGAGCCTCTACAAGCTGCTGATAGGCTCGGTCGTGCCCCGACCTATAGCCTGGACCTCCACGATGAGCCGCGAAGGGATCCTCAACCTCGCCGGACTTCCAGGGGTTCCTCAAAGAGTACCTGCGCCGGCGAATATCCTTGATCTGGGAGAACCGGGAGGCCTTCCGGGTCGTCCTCTCCGAGATGCTGGTGAACGCCGACCTGCGCGAGCTGTATCTCCGGCAGGTGCTGGCGCCGACCATGGCAATCGCCGAGGAGAACTTCCGGTCGAGGATGGAGCAGGGAGAGGTGCGGCAGACTGACGCACCCTTGGCGATGAGATCCGTTGCCGGGACCGTGCTAGGGGTCCTGATCTTGGGCCTGCTGGGTGACGAGGAGGTAGGCTCGCGCCCGGACGAGATACCCGATATCCTCACCGGGTTGCTCGTCTACGGCCTCGGCGCGACCGAGGGAGATCGACATGAATAGAGGCATTAACGAGATCGGCTCGAACACGATCGTCGCCCCCGACCTGGCCAGCCCGCGGCTCAAGGCTGATCTCTACCCGTTCTACGCGCACCTGCGCGCCGAGGCCCCCGTGTGGCGCGCGACGCTGCCCGACAAGCGTATAGCGTGGTTGGTGACCAGCTACGAGGACGTGGCCAGGGTGTTGAAAGATGTCACGTTCGCCAAGGATAAGCTGAACGCTATGGACCCAGAGCAACGGGCGAAGACGCCATGGGTCCCGGGCTTCCTGAAGCCGCTCGAGCGCAACATGCTCGACCTGGACGACCCGGACCACGCGCGGCTGCGTGCCCTGGTTTCCAAGGCGTTTACTCCCCGCCTCATTGAACGGCTACGGGAGCGGATCGAGGTGCTCTGCGAAGAACTCCTCGACGCCATGGAGCGCAAAGGAAAGCGCAAGGGCGGGACCGAGCTGGTCGCCGACTACGCGCTGCCTCTGCCGGCGACCGTGATCGCCGAGCTGCTGGGGGTGCCGGCAGAAGACCATGCTAAGTTCCACCGGTGGTCGAACAGGTTGGTCTCGGTCTCCTCAAAGCGCGACATGCTGCGGGCCCTCCCCGCCGCGCTTTCGTTCGTGCGCTATCTGCGCAAGCTCGTCGAGCGGCGGCGCGCCGACCCCCGGGACGATCTGATCACGGCGCTGACCCAGGCGGAGGAGGCGGGCGACAAGCTCAGCAAGGACGAGCTCCTGGCGATGGCGTTCCTGCTCATTGTGGCTGGCCATGAGACCACCGTGAACCTGATCGCCAGCGGCACGCTCGCTCTCCTCGAGCACCCCCAACAAGCGGAAGCACTCAGGAACGACCCTACTCTCGCCAAGCCGGCGGTCGAGGAGCTGCTGCGTTACACCTCTCCCGTAGAGATGGCGACCGAGCGCTACCCGCGCGAGGACGTGGAGATCGAGGGCACAACTATACCGCGCGGCGAGCTGGTCCTTGCCGTCCTCGGCTCGGCCAACCGCGACGAGCGGCACTTCGAGAATCCCAACGTCCTCAACCTAGCGCGAGATCCGAACAGGCACCTAGCCTTCGGGCGCGGCGGCGTGCACCACTGCCTTGGGGCGCCGCTCGCCCGGATGGAAGGGCAGATCGCCATAAGCGCGTTCCTGAGGCACTTCCCCGAGGCGCGCTTGGCTGTGGCGCTGAAGTCGCTGCGCTGGCGGCGGGGGGTGTTCCTGCGTGGCCTGGAGAGGCTGCCGCTCGTCTTCTAGGGCACAAGTGCTTGGTGCTCAAGCTGTCTCCCTTGCCCAAGGGAGCAGGCAGTGGCGTCGCGTTGCTTACTGGTGTCCCAGAATGCGCTGACAGAGCACCTGAACTGTGGCCTCCCCTCTAATCAAGGTATCTATCTTGTAACCCCTGCTAACCAAGATGCTGGAGGTGAGCGAATAGAGGCAACAGGGCAGCTTTAGCCGGGGATGCACGAGCGGAGGGAGAAGGATTCGAACCTCCGCGGGCTAACGCCCGCCCCCCGACTGGGCCGCCTCCTCCGTTGCCCGACCGCGCCCGACGATCCGACCCTCGCTGAAGATGGCGGCGACCCTCCGCGCATAGTCTTCGGGATCGAACCTCCCGCACGCAGCGTAGCTTTGCATGAGCTCGCGGGCTAGTTGCGAATCGTCGGAGTACTGTCCGAAGGCGTACCGTCCCCGGCGGCGATCTCGCGGGTGTCCCTCGCTCAACGTCTCTTCGATGTACGCTCGGCAGACCTCCGGAGGATAACCCTCGACCACGAATCCCAGCGCATCCCCACGCACTGACCGATCAGGCACCCCTCGAACCGTTCCTTCATTGGCAGATTGTTCATCCGGTCCCTTCCCTACTGCGGACCAACCGCTTCGAAACCCCGATGTCCATCCTACTAGGAGAGCTGCCGGCTCCTTATACTGCTACCCAACCCCCTCGGGTGCGCTCAGCTCCTCCAGGTTCTCCAAAGCCGCCGACCATCCAGCCCTACGAACGACGTGCGAGGAAACGTCCTACAGCGGTTTGCACTGTTATTGACCCACATAGCATTATCGGTGCATAAGATCCTATTTGTAGAGCTCTCCTCACAAGGGTTACTACACCAACGGGGCAGACGGCCCAACTTTTCATTGCAAGCTGCTGTATGTTCCCCACCTAGGTCCCTCTTTACAGAATAGGTACCCCAATTAGGTAGTTCTAACGATGCGCCCCTTACGAGGGAGCGCCATAATCTCCTATGAATATAAGTGACCCCCCGGCTCTTAACATCTGCCATGCGCTTCTGTGCCCTGCTGGATGAGGAAGCCCCCGAGGTGGAGCTGGAGGAGGCAATTGACGAGCGAGAGTATAGACTAGGGATGAGTAACGTTTAGGGGTATAAGGATGGATGAGATAAGAAAACGACTAAGCTACCTAAGACGGAGACTATCGTCGCTTGGACGGGTACGGTTATCGGTGGGGTTGGTCGCAGCCCTGTTCTTTGTGTGGCTGATTTCCCCGGTATTTCATGGTTTGTTCATGGCGTTATATGTAGGCTGGCCCTTCTTCCTTGTTACACTGGGCGGTGGCCTCCTTGCAGTTTATCTATGGAATATAGGGGACAAGGATCCAGCTAAGCTAGTAGCCCTCGTTGCTGGCGTTGCTGCCGTGGCATACATATTCACAGCTGCACCTTTACAAAACTTAAAATACCTAGATTCGATAGAAGCTAACGAGATCGAAGAGATGTCTGACACGACCGGGGTAAGGTACCTCCCGTATGAGGTGGCTGCTCGTTTCGGGCAGAATACTCAGGACGACTCTACCCTCGTGCTCGGAGACTTCGAGCCCCTAGATAATGATGAGGGCGGGATAGATTGGGTAGCCCCAAGAGAACCCAATGGGGTCTGGAATTCACTCGTTAATAATCAGAATGGAGTCATGATCATCAAGCCTGACGGTTCGGCGGAGCTTGTCAGCCAGGAATTCAAGCGGGGCGAGGGCATGGCTCTGCATAGAAACGTTCGTTGGCAACTGATAAGAGAGCGGTTCTTCGTGGACCATACCAACCAGTACTACGTCCTCCATAACGGTGAATTGCTCGGGCTGGTCCCTTATGTAAGCTACAGGTTCTCCTTCCCAGTGATGGTCCCTCAATGGGGAGGAGTTATGGTGGTTCACCCCGACGGAGATATAGAGGACCTATCTCCCGAGGAAGCGATAAATGATGGGCGGTTCGAAGGGGAGAGGCTCTATCCTGAGCAGTTGGCGAGGAAAGTGGGAGACGTCTGGAAGTATCGCAATGGCTACTGGAACACCTGGTTTGCCCACGAGGATGAGGCCATTATCCCTGAGATAGGCGGAACGGACGAGGTCAATAGTTCCGGGGGTAAGGCGGCCAAGGGCTCCGGGGGCAGCTCGACCAATCAGGTCTTCACCAATCAGATGCCTTTCCTCATCCCCACGGAAGAGGGCCCCCAGTGGTTCCTGGCAGCCGAGCCTTACGGTAGCAGCTTCTCTCTGTATCGCGCAATCTACATCAACGCCCACAACGGCCAAGTTACCTATTTTAGACCCGACACCGGCAGCGCCTTGATCGGGGTGAACAAGGCTCTAGACTATGCCAGAGCTACCTTCCCCAACTATCAGTGGGGCCGGAACGCGATCCTACTCGAACCCAGGCCGATAATTAAAGACGAGACCCTCTACTGGATGGCCACCATCACCAACGCCGACACAGCGGGGGTTAACAAAACCGTCATGGTCAACAGTGCCGAACAAGGAGAGGTAACGGTTCTAGAATCCTACGAGCAGGTAATGGCGTTCGTTGAGGGAGAGGATATCGGCCAGACAGTAACGGTCGAGGGAGATGGGCCTGCGGGAGGAGCCGGGGAACCGTCTGAAACACCAGAGGCTGAGATACCCGAAGAGCAATCTGCACAACCGCCACCGCCTGCCACTTCTCAATCTTCGTCCGACGTCTCCGATATGAGCGAGGAAGA
>JALZEL010000285.1 GCA_030862075.1 Actinomycetota bacterium
TTAAGCGACGATCTTGTGGCGGTGGTCGAGGAGACGATGCAGCCCGCTCACGTCTCGCTTTGGTTGCGCCCAGATGCCGATCTGAAGAGAGGTGAGAGATCCGAAGATCCGCGCGGGTGAATCGCTATGGTTCGCTGCGAAAAGACGCTTCATTCGGAGGGGCCTAGACCTCGCTGTTCGGAGGCAGCGTGGCAACATAGCTACCTACTCTACAAGGCAAATCTCAACGGAGAAACGCTTCGCGAGGGCAAGGATAGCGAGTAAAGGAACAGCAGATGCCGAGAGCGGTAAGCCGCAAAGATTTCCTTAGGCTCGGAGGCATGGAGCTTGCCGGCGCGGTGCTCTTGGGCACCGCGGGCTGCGGTGGGAATCGGGGTGAGGTCGTCGACTTCCTTGCTGAAACCCGGGAGACGACCATCCTTGAGAGGGCGGCAGAAGAGCTCATCGCAAGGTTCGAGGAGCAACACCCAGATATAGACGTGCAGCGCGAGACGATGTCGACTGAGGACGTCCGCACGGTCATAGAAGCCAGGTTGCGGTCTGCTCAAAGGCCGGACGTTTTACGATACAGGCCCGGGTTTCGGTGGCGTACTAGCCGACGCGGGGCTCCTGTATCCCTTGGAGGAAGCCTACGAACGAAATGGCTGGGACATCTACGAATGGGCGAAGCAGCGGGCCAGTTACAACGGCACCGTCTATGGTGTCCCCGATCAGGTCGAAGAGATAATCGTCTATTACAATAGGGACCTCGTGCCCCAGGAACCGAAGACCGTGGAGGAGCTTCGGGAGATCGCCGACGAGCTCAAAGGGCGGGGAATCATCCCGCTTGCGTTCGGCGACCAGGAACTGTGGCCGGCCGGCCACATGTTCAGCATCGGGGTCGGCAACACGCTTGGGAGAGAAGGGCTGGACGGCATCTTTTACGGGGATGGTAGATGGGACATCCCCGAGGTAGTGGAAGTCACCGACCTCATGTTCAGGGACTTTGTGGATAGTGGTTACTACCCAGAGGACGTAAGCGACATCACCTACGACGATGCCAACACGTTGTTCTATTCCGGTAAGGCCGCCATGCTGCCCACCGGCACGTGGCTCGTGCCAGAGATCGTCCAGGCTGTCGAGGATTTTGCAGTTGGTTTTTTCCCGTTTCCATCCATAGATGGCTCCGACATCTCGCCCCCGATCGGGCTGGGGTCGGGTCTGTTCGTGGCCGCGGACGCCAGCAATCCTGAAGGGGCGATCGAGTTCATCGATTACCTGCAGCAAGACGACACCGCTCGCCTGATCATCGAAAAGCTCAACACGATCCCCGCCCATCCTGTCGACCTAGAAGGGCTCGCCGTGCCCGAGCTGTTCAGGGCGGTTATCGACGACCTCGGGGAATCGCCACAGGAGGAAGCCTTCGCTTACAACATCGACGTTCTGGCCCCGCAAAACTTCAACGAGGTGATGTTCTCCGGTTTTCAGGAGGTCATAAACAGTATTAGATCACCCGCAGAGCAAGCCGCAGCGTTGCAAGAGGCCTGGACGGAGGCGAAAAGGGCAGGGAACATACCGACGCAGGAGTAGGCCGATTATTTCTACGAATCGGTAGTGACACCGGCCGTCGCCTTACCGAGCGCGTACCCGGACAGCGCGGCTCGCAGATTTGTAGTGTCCGTCTGAAGCGCGGAGGCGCCGAGAACCTCCTCACCCTATAATCAACAATTAGTCGCCCAAAAGAAGAGCCGAAGCTCTGTGAAGGAGACCGCGTGGTTAAGGCTGCGCTCTATTTCAGGTCCGATAAGACGACCTCGTACCTCTCCACATCTGTTACCGTCTCGCTAGCGGCTTCCGCACTATAGGTGCGAAACCAATACGCTGACTCCTCGCTGGCACTCATAGCTTGCTCGCTCTCCCATAGGATAATCACCTGTAGGTTGCCACTCTGGCGGTCGGCGAGTACCAGAGCCCCAGCGAAACCTTCGAGTCGCCCGACCGCTGGCAGGATCCGCTCTACTACAGCGTAGCGGAACTCCTCCACCCGCTCGGGTGGGCCTTCGAACTTGGTTATCCGCGCGAACACGCTGCCACCTCCATTCCCACTCGCTTTCCGAGCACTCGACGTTTTCCACCCCCAGCATGATGACACTTGTAGAAGCCGGACGCATACTTGCAGAGCCAAAGAAGCGCGAGGGCCGAAACCGTACTGTCCGGACGCGCTGAACGACGGGCTGGTGGCGATAGAGAGATATAATGCAGCCGAAGCACGTCTTACTTTGGTTATGGCCATCGTTACGTGCCGTAGGAGCGGCGAGCGGAGATTTCAAAGTTTTGAGGTACGGTTTCGTAACGTTAGTGACGATCGCTTGTTTGGAAGAGTGTCGCTCACTAGAATGTAGTTGATGGCGACACAGCAGAGAAAAGAACGAAACCTCTGGCATGCGGTATTCCGGCGAGACGTTCGTAAGCCGCAGGTGCCCAAGACTCCCGCGACGGAGGCTTCCCGGGAAACCTCGACGGTAGAGGCACCAGAGATTCAGATCGCCTCGGACGACCCGATCCTCGCGTACCTGGCGAGCGTCTCGGGTGTGGTGGAGGTCGACAAGCTAGATCTCGACTCACCGGCCTTGCGGGCAATGAAGGCAGCGGGGGTGAAGCTGGTTGTGCCGCTGGTGAGCCAGGGAGAGCTGATCGGCCTTTTGAACCTGGGGCCGCGTATGAGCCAGCAGGAATACTCGGCCGACGACCGTAAACTCCTGGGCGACCTCGCAACCCAAACCGCCCCGGCGGTGAGGGTTGCTCAGCTGGTGCGCCAGCAGCAGCAGGAGGCCCAAGAGCGGGAGCGAATCGAGCAGGAGCTCAGGGTCGCGCGCCTGATCCAGCAGACACTTCTGCCGAAGTCGGTGCCTCAACTCGGCGGCTACGAGCTTGCCGCCTTCTACCAGCCCGCCCGGGAGGTCGGTGGCGACTTCTACGACTTTCTAGACTTCGATGACGGCCGCCTCGGGCTCGTCGTCGGGGACGTCACCGACAAAGGCGTTCCGGCGGCCCTGGTGATGGCCACCACTCGCACCATGCTGCGTGCTGCTGCCCACCGATTCGATTCGCCCGGTGAGGTGCTCAAACGAGTCAACGAGGTGCTCCAACCCGATATTCCGCCCAACATGTTCGTTACCTGCCTGTACGCCATACTGGATACGAAGAGCGGTCGCCTCAGGTACGCCAACGCCGGCCACGACCTACCCTACCTGCGGCACGCCAGTAGTGCCCTCGAGCTCCGGGCTAGGGGGATGCCTTTGGGCCTGATGCCTGGTATGGGCTACGAGGAGAAAGAGGCCGCGCTGGAGGCCGGCGATGGCGTCCTCTTCTATAGTGACGGCTTGGTCGAAGCTCATGGCCCGCAGCGCGAGATGTTCGGTTTTCCACGGCTGCAGGAGCTTGTGGGAGTCCACCGCGCGAGCGGCTCGGCGTTGATCGATTTCCTGCTGGCCGAGTTGGAGCGGTTCACCGGGGACGACTGGGAGCAGGAGGACGACATTACTATGGTTACGCTCCAGAGATCGGAGGTATCGTGACGGCCCCGAAATCCTCAGGCCAGAAGGGCGGCAACCGTCCCTGGGGGACCTCCTTAGCGGAGCTGAGCATACCGAGCGAACCCGGCAACGAACGCTGGGCGATGGAACAGGTAGCCGAAGCGGTGCGAGGATTGGACCTACCACCAGGGCGCCTGGAGAAGCTCAAGACCGCCGTGGCCGAGGCGACGATGAACGCCATGGAACATGGCAACAACTACAGGCCAGAGGTGCCAGTCAAGATCCAGGTGTGGCTCCTGGAAGAGCGCCTCTTGGTACGCATCGTCGACCGGGGTGGGGAGCCTCTGCCGAGCTCAGATCTCGAATCGCCGGATCTCGAAGCGAAGCTCGAAGGCCGGCAGACGCCCCGCGGCTGGGGACTGTTCCTCATAAAGAACATGGTCGACGAGATGCGCGTCTCTGGGAACCCGGACCACCACACCGTCGAGCTGGTCCTCCGCCTGAAAGGAGGCAACCATGCCAGCTAAACACCTGGAGGCGAGCGTGCGCCACCTGGCCGGTGCGGCCGTGATCGACTTGGACGGTGAGATCAACGGCTTTGGAGAAGAGACCCTTAACGCTGCCTACTCCGAGGCCGAGGCCAAGGACCCGGAGGTTATCCTCCTGAACTTCGAGGGGGTAGACTACATCAACAGTACCGGCATCGCCCTGATCGTGAGCCTCCTGGCGCGAGCGCGCGCCTCGAAGCGCCGTCTTTTGGCTTATGGCCTGAGCGACCACTACGTGGAGATTTTCAACGTCACGCGTCTCTCGGACTTCATTGGTATTTACCCAGACGAAAAGAGCGCGGTGCCAAAGGCTTCGGTGTCTTGAGATGGGGCGCGAGAGAAGAGTCGACGAAACCCTGCCCGGCTCGCTCCAATCCCTGCGCGGCGAGTACGAGGGAGTGAGGGAGTTAAGCCGAACGAGGAGGATGGACATGCCCCAGGCCCAGGTAAGGATGAACGCCAGGAAGGTCGGCGAGAAGGCCGCCATCATAGACATAGAGGGTGAGCTCACAGCCTTCGCCGAGGGTGTCTTGATGGACGCCTACAACCAGGCCAGCGAAGGGGGCGCGCGCGTGTTCATCCTGAACTTCGAGGGTCTTGAGTACATGAACAGTAGCGGCATCGGCCTTCTGGTCACGCTGCTCATCCGCATCAACCGCGAGAGGCAGAAGCTCCTGACCTACGGCTTAAGTGATCACTACAGGAACATCTTCCAGATCACACGCCTCGACGACGCTATCAGCATCTACAACACGGAAGAAGATGCGGTCCAGGCAGCGAGCGAATTGTAAGACGCTAGTCTCCCCGGAAAAGAGGGAGCGAACATGACGGAGCAACCCCCGCAACCCGGAGGGAAGCGAGAGGAAGAGAGGCGACCGCGCGACGCTGCCTTCTGGGCGAAAAGGGTAGAGAGGTTGGAAGTCTCCGATGTGCCGGCAGGGGCGATCAACCTGAACGTGCAAGGGCGGCACGAAGTCGGGGCTCTACAGGGCTTCGGTCCGCTCTGGCAGAAGACCTACCGGGTACCCTTGACCGGCGCCGGGGTGACGCCAACCGAGGTCGTTCGAGTCTGGAAGGAGCATTTCCCCGAGTTCCATCCGCCCCAGAACAGATTCTACCCATCGCTAGCCGGCGGCAAGCCCGGGGAGGTGCTTCTCATCAACGCTTCGATGCGGGGGCATGCCGGTGTACACGAGTGTCCGGGTGATCTACACGGACGAAGAGTCCTTCGGTGATGACGGCCGAGGGCCTCCCCGAGGTCGGCTGGAACACCTTTTCCGCCTACACCGATGATGATGGCCACACCGTAGCCCAGGTTCAATCTCTGGCACGGGCCAACGACCCTATCTACGAGATCGGCTTCCGCATCGTCGGCTCGACGGAGCAGGAGAGGATCTGGACTCACGTCCTCAAATCCCTGGCTGCCCACTTCGGCGTAAACGAGCCGGTCAGGCTTGAGAAAGTCTGCGTGGACCCGAAGGTTCAGTGGTCGCAGGCCAAGAACGTCTGGTACAACGCGAGCATCCGCTCCGTTTTCTACACGATAGCGGTCCCGCTGCGGCGGATCGGCGGCCTGATCCGCCGCCGGAACCCCTAGCGGTTGGCGCAGAATACGCGCCACCTTAATTGGCGAACAGAGATATAACCGAACACAGCGTGTACGGTGCGGATGCCGTGTGCTCGAGACCGAACGACGCTTTGCTGCCGCCGTGGAGTTAGCGCGACACGGGCGCTCCGTGGCGTGTCGGAGACCGAAAATACCGACGGCGGTGATCACATTCGGCGTTGCTAGAATCTACCTCGTCGCTACTTAAGCCGAGCGTACCTCTACCCAGCCGTCGCGCACCCGGACCTCGAAGCGCTGCTGCGGTACGCTCGCCGGCCCCCGCACCGCCTCTCCGGAGCACAGGTCGAACCGCGAGCCGTGCCAGGGGCAGGTCACCACGTCTCCTTCCCGCTCCCCCTCGGCGAGCGGTCCTCCCCGGTGGGTGCAGGCCGCTTCGATAGCGCACACCTCGCCGCTCTCGGAGCGGCTCAGTACCACAGGGACCTCGTCCACCTCGACCATGCGCATCTCGCCACCTCGCAGCTCGCTCTCTTTCAGGACAGTGGTAAATGCGCTCGCGTCCGCACCTCCGTCTTCGCTCGCGCCTGAGCCACCGGCTCCTCAACCGATGTGCTGCTCCAGCGCCCCGGCGAGATTCCGGAAGTTCTCCTCGATCGTCACCAACTCTGCCGGGGCGGACGGTTGCGCGCCAATCCGGACGCAGTGGTCAGCCAGCTCGAGGAGCCGCTCGCGCATGAGCACCCAGGCGGCGCGGCGGTGCGGCAAAAGGTAGCTCGTGCGGTAGAATTCGAAGCTTGGCCCCGCGGTCTTGCCCGGAAACTCCGCTCCCACCGGCAAGGTAGTGAGGAGCTGTCCCAAGGGCTTGATGAGCAGGAACATCGCGCCTACGGCGGTGTTGCTCAGCGTCCGTAGTTCCCCTTCGGTCTCCTCGGCGTGAACGAAGAAGCGGACCAGCATCTGCAGCAGCACCTCGTATGCAGCGTTGAACAGGTCGGCCACCCCAGCCGTGGTGGGGTCCGTTATAAGCGTGGGATTGGGAAGGTTCGTGTCGCCCGGTTGTCGGACCCATGCCGCCGTCACCGGTCTCGCCGGCTCGAAGTCCGGGTCCCGCATCTTGAACTCGAGGTACTCCTCCAGCACCCGCAGGAACTTACCGAAGTGGGCGTCTTGCCTGTCAGCCCGAGCCCCCTCGCCCTGCTCGACGATCGTCTCGATGGCCGCATGTGCCGAGGCGAGGTTGGTAACCGGGACGAGCTCGGGCCACCCGAAGTACCGCTGGGTAGCCTGGGCTTCGGGCGGCACGATAAAGACCCGTCGCTCCCCGTACTTTTCGACCAGGCGCTCGAAGCCCCGCTCTATCCCCCGGTAGAGATGACCCACGGTGGCGAAGTCTTGCTCGTGAGGCACGACGGTATCGTGAGCTATGGACGGCACCGCCTCGCGCACGAGCTTCAGCTCGGACGCATCGTTCTCCATGCCCTCGGGTCTCTCGTAGAAGACGAAGTTCCCCAAGGCCTGTTCGCTGAAAGGAATGAGAGCCAGCTGGATTCCCGGAGGGTAGTACTTCGCCGGCTGCGGGAAGTTCGGCCGGCTGAAGTGCGGGGCGCTGCCTATGGCCGTGAGCAGGTTGCTCGCCGAAGCCAGGTGGAGCATCTCTTGGGCGGCGACCTCCGAGATCATCCGCTCCCACCGTCTGACCGCTCCGAGCTGCTCTTCGGTCAGCCCTTCGTCTGCGTCAGTCTTGAGGCTGAAGGCGGCGAAGAGGTACTCGAGCATCAGCATATGCTCTAGCTCCGACGCCTCGGAGAGCATGAAGATGAGCTCTTCTCGGTTTTCGATCACGATCGGGGGTTCCACCAACTTTCTCCTCCTTCTGGCAAGTTCCTCTTTCGCTTCCGGCTAATTATGCACGCAATAGAACCGTTGTCAGGCCCTGCACGCTTCTAGATGTTAGCGGTAGCGGGCTGCTGCTGGGCACGACGAGTTGATCTACGAGCTGCAGCATTAGAGAGGTGATCAACCTCTCGGCCGTGGAGGCCGTCGACTGAGCCAGGGGTAACGAGCTGACGCGTTTAATAATGAGTCTGACGAGGACCTGCGGCGTGGACCCCGTGCTGATGAACCCGCCTAAGCTGCAGCGCGTGCTCTACAACCTGGTCTCCCACGCACTCCGCCACACCCCCACCGACGGCACGGTCGCCCTGCACGCGGAGCCCGACGGCGAAGTGGTGCGGGTCGAGGTCGCCGCCACGGGAGAGGGCACCGCCACGCAAGACCTGCTGCGCACCTTCGAGTGATCGTTTAGGGGAGAGAAGTGGCGAAGTCACCGAAGAGAGGACGGCACTTCCCCCGGCGCCGGGCTGGGGCTCGTCGTAGTACCCGGCCGAGGTTTACTAGCTCACGGTTTTAGGCTTTCCTATGCTCGGTCGTCACTTCGTAGGTGCCGTCGGGGAGACTTTGCAGCTGGTAGTCGCCGAAGAGGATCGGGTCGGCCGTCGCGAGGCAGAGGAACATCCGCACTGCCAGGTTCCGGATTTCGCTCTCGGCATGCTCGTCGGCCCGCATCTCGACGACGTGCCGTAGGGCCCTTACGTTCCCCGTACACACCATCGGCGCCTCGGTCTCGTTCGGTAACAGGGAGCGCGCTGTTTGCTGCACCTTCTTGCGCGCGTCGGTCTTGTACTCGGCATCCAGGAGGGCGACTCCTCTCTCCTGCCGCTCGAGCAAACGCCCCGCCATCGCCTCATACTCGTCGGCGGCTTGGTCGGCCCGCTCTTCAAAGAGCCTGTGCAGCTCCGGGTCGTCGGCGTACTCCGATCGTTCGACGAAACGCAGGACGCTCCCCGATACGTAGCGCTGAGATATCTGGGAAAAGTTTAAGTGGCGATGCCGTACCAGCTCGTGCGTGACGCTCCGGCTGATACCGTAGAGCAGGAAGCTGAAGCTGGCGTGTTCGAGGACCGAACCGTGCCCCGCTGAGGTGAGCCGCTCGAAGTATGCGGCCGCGTTCTCGTTGGTAGTGCGCCTAGGACCGAAGCTCGCGTAGCACAATTGTCCTGCCGTCTTGCAGAGCTGGGAAGAGTCGGGTAGTCGTGTTGGATCTTCTATGTAAGCCGGGAAGCCTAAAGAAGAGTCGAACCCTTTGAGGAAACCGCCGAGACCTGCGACGTTGGTCTGGGGCTTGGCGAGCATGACCACGCCGGGCGCCTTGAGGTACGACGTGCCGGCCTTCGTGTGGTAAACCGGCGAGTGTATGCTCGGGAAGCCGTCAACTATTTCCCCGCTCAACTCTCCAAACAGCTCTGCTATTCGCTCGGTACTCCGCTTACTGGTCTCCAAAGGGCTCCCTTCTCCGCTTGCTTGGGAGGAAGGGTAGCGCATCCGGCGGCGCTCTACACGGCCTCCGATAGCACCCGCCTGAGAGTGCCCGCGTAGCGGCCGGTGCGGATGGTCCGCAGGGCCTTGATCTCGACCTGCCGCGCCCGCTCCTGGGAGATGCCCAAAGCCTCGGAGACCTCGCGCAGAGTGCGGGTCTTCGAGCCGTCGAGGCCGTGACGCATCTTCAGGATGCGAGCCTCGCGCTCGGGGAGCGACTCCACGGCCTCGTGCAGGGTCCCCTCCCACTGTCCGATCTCGACCCGAGCGTAGTCGTCGCCGGCGCGCTCGTCAGGCAAGAGGTCGCCCATCTCAGCGCCTTCTTCGGCCCCCACCCTCGCGTTTATGCTTCCTATGGGTTGGCTGACCTCGCGCAACCTCCTCACTTCCTCGGACTTTATCCCGAGCCGCTCGGCGAGTTCTTCTTCGCTGGGGTCGCGGCCGAGCTCGATGCTCAAGGCGTTATCGGCCCGCCTGAGCCTGAAGAGGGCGTCCACAACGTGGGACGGCAGGCGAACGGTGCGGGCGTGGTCGGCGACGGCGCGGGTAACGGCCTGCCGGATCCACCAGGTAGCATAGGTGGAGAATCGGTTGCCCATATCCGGGTCGAACCGCTCGACGGCCTTGATGAGGCCCGAGTTCCCCTCCTGGATGAGGTCTTCGAACGATACTCCCCGCCCGCGGTACTTCTTGGCGACGGAGATCACTAGCCGCAAGTTGGACTCTATGAGGCGTTTCCTGGCCTTCTTGTCGCCCTCGCGAGCACAGCGCGAGAGCTCGCGCTCCTCGGCAGCGTCGAGCAACCGTCCGCTCCGGATCCTACCCAGATACTGCGTGAGTGTGTCTTCAGCCACCTTGTGCCTCCCCTTTCGTTCCTACGCCGCCGGATAGGTGCCGCCCCTTACGCGAGGCCCACCGTGCGTTACGAACCGTCCCAAAACCCGCTCGTCCAGGCTGCTCGTGACGTGCCAGCTCTTCCCACACGAGCATTCGAGCTCCAGAAGCCGCCAGTCGTAGGAACTCCCTACAACCGCCTCCTTGAAAGCCTTCAGGCAGCAACCGGGCAGCCCCCACACGTACATCTCGGCCTCCGGCTCCCCAACCGGGGCGAGCGTCGTGTCCGGCCTTAAAGCCTGCTTCTTCTTCCCGGCCACTACGCGGCCCCCTTCCGCTCCCTGTCGCTCGCGCGCTCGGTGAACGCGCACTCTTCGGGCTCGACGGCCAAAGGAGCCTGCCAGCACGCCCCGCACGCAGGGCACTCGAAGCTCCCTTCGAAGCTCCTCGCGCTCCGCCTGCAGCACCCTGGGAGATCCTCCTCGTAGAGGACTTCCTCGCCCAAAGATGCGACCCAGAGGCGCCCCACTAGGCCGCCCTCCCGGAGAGGCGCCCGATCCACTCGCTCGCCTCGGCACGCGTGAGCTCCGAGAGAGGCTTGCCTACCATGTCCTCGAACTTCGTCACCCCGTCTTCGACGGTGTCCGCGATCAGGGCCTCCAGGTAGTTAAGCTGCTTGCGAGTCGCCGGCAAAGCGTTCTTGTTCTCCTCCCGCGGCATCCGCGGCGCAGGGGACTCCTGCTCGGAAGTAGGCTCGGGCACGACCTCCTCCTCGGACTCACCGCCGAGCTCCTCCAAAGCGGTGACTCCGACGTTGATCGCATCCCTGAGCGCACGAGCCTTTGCCCTCGTCTCCGCCATGCGGATGATGTGCGGGACGATCGCGCGCGAAACGTTCCCCGGCGCCGCGTCCCCGATGCCGCTAAATTTACCCTCCTCGGTCCTCACCACGGCCTTGGCTATAGCTACCTCGCCGTTCTCGACACCAGGCACCTGCAAGAGCTCCGTCTCGATGCTCCTCAAACCCCGCGCGTGCGCCTCCTCCAAAAGGCCCGCGTAAAGCACGAACCTGCGGCCTCCGCGCTCGATCATGTACTCTTCTCGCATACCGCTATACCTCCTCTAGCGCAACCGCACTGGCACTGCTATTTTCACTGAGATGAGTGAGACTAAAAGCAAAAAAGAACATTACGAAATCCCCTCGTAGGAGTACTGTCGGCCGCCGGGGGCGGCGGTGTTCTTGTGGCGGTGTATGAGGCCAAGCTTGAAGAGGCGGGTGGCGCGGTTATTCATGGCGGTGTGGTTAAGGCCAAGCCTAGCGGCGAGGTCGGCGTTCGTGATAGAGCCGGCATCCTGGATCTCCTGCAGCGTCTCGAGCAGGTGCTCGGGTACCTCGCCCACGATCTCTGGTTTCGCGCCAGGCTTTTCAGCTCGGATCATGGCCAGATCCCGCTGCCTCAAGGAGGCCTCGACGTTCTCCAAAAGCTCCCGGTCCTCCTCGACCAGGACCACGCGCCTGTCGCCGTACTCTCCCGCCGCGACCCTCGAGACCAAAATCCCCAACGCCTCGTCCGCAAACGAGTAGTCCATCAACTCCACGCCCCGCGTGTCCACGTACAACACGCCGCTCGCCGGCAACGACTCCAGAACTTCCCCGAGCGCCTCCCGCACCCGACGCCCCGTCCCCCGCGTCACCATCAGCTTGCCACCGGCCTCGCCGGAAGCCACATCGTAGACGGCGCGCTCCCGATCCTCAGCCACCGGCTCTTTCCTCACTGTATTCAGTGAAATCATCTAAAAGAATTGTACACGGCGCGCGCCACGAAATCAATGAATTTTTCGAGTTTTCGGCCATCAGCTTCTTGCTTTTTCGCTGGCATCTGACCGCTGACGGCTGACGGCTATCCGGGGCAAGGAGACGCGCACGAAGGTGCCGGGGAAGGGCGGGACGTTGCGGGAGTTTGTGCGGTCGCCGTAATAGGTGATGCGCCCCGCGCCGGAGCGCAGGCTAAGGGAGCCCCCGGCACGGGTGGAGATCTGGCCGACCACGGCGAGGCCGCCGCCACGTCCGATCTCACCGGTCCCCGAGACCCCCATCTTCAAGGCGTGGCGCAGAGCGTCGTTGTCGGAAGCTGTGTGTTCGGCGTACTTCGGGTTGCGCGAGAGCGTGTCGCGGACGCCTACCCCGCCGTCGGCGATGGCGACTATGACCTCCTCGCCCCTACTCGAGCGTCCACCGCTCACGATGTGCTGGTAGGCTTGGACGGCGGCGTAAGCACCGAAGGGAGAGTGGCCGTGCTCGACGGCGTTCGCGCAGATCTCGGATAGCGTGGCGCAGATGGCAGCCCGTTCGCGCAGGCGGTACTCCTTGTTCTCCAGTATCTCCGAGATGCGGTTTATGATGCCGGGAATCTCCTCCTCTGAATGGAAGTTCACCAGCTCTTGCAACGTCCCCGGGTTGCCCCGCCGCCGTTCCTCCAAAGCCGCCACGTCCACGTTCGTTCGCACCCGTTCGCCGAAGACGCGGAAAAAATCCATCCGTTCCAGGTAGGCGGGCACGTTGCGCCCCGAGAGCGCGAGCCCCACCTCGCCGTTTCTAGGGATCAAGAACTCGAGCAGCGCCGCGAGGCCGCAAAGCCCCGCCGGCTCTACGAACTCGACCGACCGGAGGTCCAGGACTACGGGCTCCCCTTCTACCTCGGCAGCCGCCGTGAACGCCGGGTCTAAGCTGCCCAAAGTCAGCACCCCGCTCATCGCCCCCCGGTGCCGGATATCCAGTTGGAGTAGCGTCTTCATCGCCACCTTATTGTAAGCAAAGTCATCCGAAGAGCCCGCTTAGCGTAACCGCTACGTCTGAAGCGGCCCGCATCACCTGGCTCGTTGGCGGGGCCTCAGTCGTCTGTGCGGCGTTCGTAGAAGATCTCGGCGTAGCGGCGGTTGTCGAAGTGGCTGACGATAGTACCGTCGCCAACCTCCCTGAAGCCGCACTTCTCGAAGACGCGTTGCATCCTCGTATTATGGGCGAGGGTGGAGCCGCGCACGGCCTTCAGGTTCAGGGCCTCGAAGCAGTAGGAGACGAGGAGTTCTACGGCCTCGCTGGCGTAGCCGCGGCCGCGCATGCTACCCAAGCCTATCTTTATGCCGATCTCGCAACCCTCGTGCCTGAAGTCGTACAGGGTAGCCAGGCCCGAGGCCTCGCCTTCGGCCTCGATGATGAAGGTCTTGACGGACGGGTCCTCCCAGCGAGCCAGGTAGTCGCGCCGGGCAGCGGAGAGGGAGAGTTTGATCGGAGACCGCCCATTCCAGGCAGCGAGCTCGGGGTCCCGGTCCCACTCGTAGACTTTCTCGACGTCCTCTTCGCGCGGGGGCCGTAAGGTCACGGATTCGCCGCTTATAGTCTCGAGCTCTTCGGCGTGGATGCGCTCGCTCCCCTCGACATGCTCTCTCAGGATATGCCCGTCCTGTACAACCACCACAAGTATAAAGCCTCTCTCGGTTAGAATACGCGGCGGGGGGGATCTGAAGACCTGTGCAGGCCAAAAGTCGGGAGCGCTACTGGCGAGATGGTAGGGGAGTTCTTCGGTGGCTCCGCGAGGAGGATCCGGGACGACGTTTGGGGCGAGATCCCGGTAGACAAAGCGGTCCGGACGCTTCTGGAGACCGCCGTGATGTCGCGCCTCGATGGTATGATCGCTTTGGGCTTCGCCTCTTTCGCCTTCCCCGCTGCGGAGCACACCCGCTTCGACCACGCCGTAGGCGTCTACCACCTCACGCGCCTGACCTTGAGACGCATCATAGACTCGGGCGCCTACCTAGAAGACAGGGACGTCCGCACCTCATTGGCCGCTGCCCTCCTCCACGACGTCGGGCGCTACCCGTACGCATCGGCCGTCGAGGACATAAGACTGCCCGGCATGCTCCGGCGCGACGAGGCCACCCGACACCGGATCGAAGAGACCGAAGTCGCCGACGTCCTGGAGGAAAACTGGGATCTGGAGCCGCACAACGTCTTCAGGCTCATCGCCTCGGGCGACGCCGAAGAATCGGAAGAAGGCGCGCCCTTGCGCAACCTGACCCCGACCGAACACCTGGCTCGGGACTTGCTGTCGGGCTCCCTGGATGCGAGCACGCTCGATAACCTGGTCCGGGACGCCCAAGGCGCCAAAGTCTCCTATAGCATCGTCGATGTCGAGGCCCTGATCAACTCCTTAAGGATCGTTGGTCAGGACAACCGGGCGGTCCTGGCCGTAGACGAGGCGGCGGTCGGGCACCTGCAAACGTTCGTCTTCGCCCGCTACCTGATGCACTACAACGTCTACGGCCACCACTCCTTGCGCATCCCCGCCGTGATGTTCCTCCGGGCCGTCCAGGACGTCGTCCAAGCCGAAGAGTTAACCTTCGCGGATCTGGCCTGGCAAGACGACGCGGGTGCCCTGGCCCTCATCTCCAAATCGTCCGACCCCGCCGGCTCCTCCGCCACCCTCGTGAAACGGCTCCTCGAGCGCCGCCCGTACAAACGCGCCCTCGAGCTCGACGCGCGGCACCCGAGCTACGCCTCCCTCATCCGCCTCCGCGACGACGCCTCCTGGCGTCGCCGGGTCGAGGAGGCCTGGGCTCGCTACATCACCCGCTACCGCAAGGGCACGGCGGGCCCCTTCGACATTCTCATAGACCTCCCCAAACGGGGGCGCTTCGAGGTGGGACTCCGTCTTATCCGACGCTCCCCCCTCCCCGGCGAGCGCAACCCCGTGTCCTGGCAGGACGTCTCCGGTCTCTCCGAAGAAGACATGATCCGTTACCACGCCCCCCTTCACCGCGTCCGCATCGCCACCGCGAACGACGATCTCGTGACCTCCGTAAGACGCCACGCTGACGAACTCTTCACCATCGCCGAAGAGGTGGGTTAGAAAGAAACGCCACAATCGAAAGCCGCTCAGAGAAAAAGGGCCGGTTTTCACAGAAGGGCGAGACCCTTTTCCGGCCCTTAG
>JALZEL010000295.1 GCA_030862075.1 Actinomycetota bacterium
CACTGCTTCCGGCTCCTCCACCGTGTAGAGCTCTTCCTCCGAGGCTCTTAGGATGGCCTCAGAGCGGTTTGCGTGCAGCTCCTTAAAGCGGGCTCGCTCCTCCTCTGTGGCGCTCTTGTTGCGCACCTTGGCGAACAGTTCGCTGTGCTCCGGGCTGCGGCCGAAAGCTCCGGGGCGGGTGGAGATACGGATCGCCTTGTCGTCCGAGCGCCGGATGAAGGTGTAGGCGTTCTTGCCGTAGTCCAGGTGGATCAAGTTCCCTTTGCCGAACGTGCAGCCGGTGAGGTACTGGATCGCGTCCACCGCGCACATGTTCGTCTCTGTTAGCGCCACGACCTCCTCGTCTGAGGAGTGGGGCCCCACCTCACGCAGCGCAACTTCGGCGGCCCGGATGCCCATCGCCAGCCCCGGGCACATGTGGCCATGAAAGCGCACTATGTCCTCGACCGTTTCGGGTGCTATCCGAGTTCCTTCTTCTCTTTTCTGAACCGCCATGGCCTGCTCCTTTCTCATTACTGCTTAAGAGGTTCTGATCTCTGTTCCCTCTTGTTGGCCGGTCACGAAGGCCTGCTTGTTATACACCGTGGGTACTCCTCCCCCGAACCCTCCGGGCGTGAAGTACCAGGCGTCGAAGCCCCCTTGCGGTAGGCGTGCTGAAAGTACGGGTAGAAAAGCGGCAGGACTGGTACGTCCTCGGCCAGGATCTGTTGCATGCGGGCTATCATTTCCTGACGCTCGCTCTCGTCCTGAGTGGAGGCCTGCATCTCGGCCAGCTCTTGGAACTCAGGAGTCCGGATGGAACGAGAGCGTGAACCTTAAGGGTTGCCCGCCCGGGTCCTGCAAACGTCGCCCGACATCTCGTAGCCGGCGGCGTCCAGCTCGGCCTGGGCCCTCTCGAGTCGAAGGGGTACGGCTCCACCTCGACGTAAAAGGCGTTCGACGGCGGCAGCCAGGTGAGAAACGCAACCCCGTGAAGCGAGGCCGCATAAAGCGCTCGCCGCCTCCGACTTTCCTTTTTGACGGTCCTTACTTTCATGGGCTCCAAAGGAACATCTTTGCTGCTCGCGCCCAAATCTTCCAATTAAGCGGAGTAGTAGAATGTACAGGAGCAATAGCGCCGCAGGCACGAAGTCGGAAGAAACCTAGAATTTTTAGCGTTGCCTGTACCTTCCAGTTGCTGGAAGGTTTACAATGCACGTTACCTTGTGGAAAGGAGCTCTCCATGACCGAAACGCTTCTAAAGATAGGTGAGGTGGCACGGTTGGTGGACGTGCCGGCCAAGACGCTGCGTTATTACGAGGATATAGGGCTAATTTCGCCGGCGGAACGGACAGATTCCGGATACCGGCTCTATGGTTGGCGCGAGCTGGAGCAGATAGAGTTCATCCGCCGGGCGAAGCTGATGGGGTTGACGCTGGAGCAGATCCGGGAGCTGGTTGAGGTCGCCGAAGAGGGGCTATCTGGCGGGGTTCTCCGGCACCTGGATGGGCTTTTGGAGCAGAAGCTGGAAGAGACCGAGCGGAGGTTGGAGGAGCTGCGGACCTTCCGGGAGAGCCTTCTTGAGTATCGGGAGCGGGCGGCGACGGCCGAGGAGAAGGGCGCTTGCCGCTGTGCCGAGCGTGGGGAAGGGGAGTTCTGTGGGTGTGTTACGGCTACGATCGAGGGTGTAGCGCCGCCCGACTTACGGGTTCTCCGAGAGAACGACCGGTGGGTGCAGGGCGTCAGGGAAAGTGAGAGATGTCGGTGCGGGTGCTGCGAGCCGGTACCCAGCGAAGTCGTTTAGGAGAAGTGGGAAAAGGAGAGTAGGGGATTGAAGATAGCTGTAGCGGGCAAGGGCGGTTCGGGGAAGACCACTATTTCGGCGACCCTGTCGCGGGTTCTGGCGCGGCGGGGGCACCGGGTGACGGCGATAGACGGGGACCCCAACCCGAACCTCGGGGTTGCATTGGGGATGAGCCAGGAGCAGCTCGGGGAGCTGGTTCGGGTTCCGAAGGAGATCGCGGAGATCAAGGAGGAGGGGGAGAGTCGGTCCCTGGTCCTGACCCAGCCGGCGGAGGAGGTCGCCGACGAGTACGGGTCGGCGGGCCCGGACGGGGTGAACCTGATGGTTATGACGGGGGTAGACCACGCCGGAGCCGGGTGACTGTGCGCGTCGCACGCTCGCGTGCGCAGCCTGCTCGGTGAGCTGGCTACGGGCGGTACCAACGAAGAGGTGACCATTACGGATATGGAGGCCTCAATAGAGCACATGAGCCGGGCCACGATTCGGCACGTGGAGGCGATGCTGATAGTGACCGAGCCCTATTACCGGTCCTTAGAGACCGTGGGGCGCATAGCACCGCTCGCCCGGGAGCTCGGGATCGAGCACATCTGGGCCGTAGCAAACAAGGTGCGCAGCACGAGGGACGAGGAGATTCTCCGCTCCTACTGTGAGGACCGGGGGATAGAGATCGGCGGGATCGTACCGTTCGACGAGGCGATACAGGAGGCGGACAGGGAGGGCCGGGCCTTGATCGACTACGAGCCCGAAGCGGAAGCCGTGGGCGCTATCGAACGGATAGCCGACCTGTTGGAGCGAGAGGTAGCAGTGAAGAGCAGTGGTTCTTCTGACGGGGGCAACGGGAGAGGAGATCAGTCGTGACGATTCAAGCGCCGCGCACTCCAGGTGTCGTGGATGATGCCTCAGAGCGCGTCCTAGAGCCGGAGGCCCGACAGAACAGGGCCCCGGAGGGTCCGGTCAAGGTGGTGCACGCCTTCTGGCTGGCGGGGATGAGCTGCGACGGGTGCAGCATCTCCGTGACCGGGGCCACCAACCCCAAGGTAGAGGACTTGCTGAACGGGGTTATCCCAGGGCTGCCAAAGGTAATCCTGCACCATCCGGTGCTCTCGATGGAGGTGGGGGAGGACTTTACCCACGCCTACGAACTGGCAGCTAAAGGCGAGTTGGACGCTCCTTACGTGTGCATCTATGAGGGCTCGATCGCTGACGAGCGCATCGCTCAAGAGACCAACGGCTACTTCTCGGCTATGGGCTTATCAGGCCTATCGAGCGAGGATGAGAATGGCGATGAGCAGTCCGAGGCGGGGATGCCCATGCCGACCGCCGATCGGCTAGCGCAGATGGCGCCGGGGGCGGCGGCGATCCTCGCGATCGGGACCTGCGCCACCTGGGGCGGGATCCCGTCGGCGGCGGGGAACCCGACCGGGGCTATGAGCGTTATGGACTTCCTCGGCAAGGACTACCGGAGCGCTTTGGGGCTGCCGGTCATCAACGTTCCCGGTTGCGCTCCTCTAGGGGATAACTTCAACGAGACCGTGGCGGCGATCCTGATGTTCTTGCAGGGCATGGGCCCGCTGCCCGAGTTCGATGAGCTCGGGCGTCCGGCCTGGCTGTTCGAAGAGACCGTCCACCGCAGCTGCACGCGGGCCGGTTACTACGAGGAGGGGGTCTTCGCCGAAGAGTTCGGCGACAAGGAGTGCCTGGTCGAGATCGGCTGCTGGGGGCCGGTGGTGAACTGCAACATAGTCTCCCGCGGCGCGCACGATAACAAAGGGGGCTGCATGGCGGTCGGCGGGCCCTGCATCGGGTGCACCATGCCCGGCTTCCCGGACAAGTTCGTCCCGTTCTACGAGGCCCCACCGGGCACTTTCGTCTCCGGCAACGCCTCGCGTACTTTGGGTTTCGGGATCCGGCGTCTCAGGGCCGTGACCAACCACAAGGTCAATCGGGAGGTCCGCTGGGACGAGCTCTACGGCGGAGAGGTGCCTTCAGGGTGGGGTGACGTGGAGAAGCCCGGCCCCCTGAAGAAGACAGCCCACTTCTTCTACGAGAAGCTGCAGTTTATGGGCAACAAGAAGAAGCCCGGACGGGACGACTCGGACAGGTGGCACACGGACATGCCGCCGCGGGCCCGTAACATGCAGGCTCCCCACGATGTCAGCGGCACGGCCGAGAGCGAGGGGCGGGCTCGCGAGGACGTGGACGAGACCAGGGAGAGCAGATAAGCATGCCGGATGCTGAGCTGTACTTCATCTGGTACTGGAGCCTGGCTGTGGCGGGGGTCGTGGTGCTCCTCGCCGCGGCCCTGCTCATAGCCATCCTGCTCGTAGCCCGGCGTATCCTGAGCAATGCCCGGCAGGCGCTCGAAGCAGCCGAGGCAATAGCGGAGGAGACGCAGGTTATCTGGGAGCTGGAGGAGACCAACCGGACGGCCGAAGAGATCCTCGCGACCGCGCAGAGCATCGAGGAGCGCGGGGGCCGCATCGCCGGAACCTTGCACGGAGAGCGGACGACGAGTGGGGGAGGTTAGGGGTTATGCTTGCGTTGGTAAGCGAGGAGGCTGCCTACACGGTCTGGTGGATCTCTTTGGGGATCGGGGCGGTGGTGATAGTGGTCGTGGCGATACTGCTCACCCTCATCGTGCGCACCGCCCGGCAGATAAACGGGACGGCCGCGGATATCTGGACCGTGGGGCAGAGGATAGCTAACAACACGGTTCACATTCCTCTCCTGAACCGGACGAACCGACTGGTGGACGGGATCCTGGAGAGAGCTGTGGGCATAGACGGGGCTGCGGTCCGGATCGAGGAGCACGCCGAGGAATGCCCCGGGTGACCGCACACACATTGAGTCCCCGGTTCGGGGACGAGGGAGCTGGATCTAAATGATCGTACTTTTGGCGGCGCTTTCGGCGCTCGCGGTGGTGGTGCTCTTCGGGGCGCTGGTCTTCTACCTGCTCAAGATAATAGAGGCCCTCGATAGCATCGGGGGGGAGACCCCAAGTGGATACAGCAGCCGGTCGAGCTACCTCTCCAAGATAGCCTTCGGTGTTAGGGCCATCGAGCAGCAGACGGGCCACCTGGGCCCGGAGGTGACCCGGCTCAACGAAAGCCTCGTTCAGGCGGCGCAGGGCCTGCGGAGCATAGACAGGCACCTGGTGCGGACCATAGAGGCCGTCGAGCGACAGGAAGGGGGCCGGTAATGGTGGAGATACCGACGGCCGTTTACGTGATCTGGTGGGCTACCCTTATCGTCGCGGTGGTGGTAGTGTTGCCCCTGGCCGTCTACCTTCTGCACCGTACCTTGAGTGCCGCACGTCAGATAGAGCGCTACGCAGCTCGGTCGCTTGAGGCCGGTGTGGGGATAGCCGGGAACACCGAGAACATAGCGGCCCTGGAGGGGACCATCTCAACGGCGGGGGAGATCCTTGAGACGACGCGGGCTATCGAGGAGCACACCGGCACCATCGAGGAAGTGCTCGCGGCCCGGGCAGGGAGGAGGGCTTAAGTGAGCATCCTGACGATTCTGACGCTGGC
>JALZEL010000188.1 GCA_030862075.1 Actinomycetota bacterium
TGTCCCGGATAGGCAGCTAGCGGCGTAGAGCGTTTGGTTTGATGAACGCAGACACGACGACATCACTGGCGCTGGATACGAACGAACTGCAGAAGCTCTCCGAGCTTCCTACGGAACTAGCCCTGCACCGAGCCGCTCCCTTCCTGGCTCATCTTGTGAGGGATCCCACCTTTCTTGAGGCTGAGATCCTTCCCCTCCTGGAAGTGGCGAGAGGTACGGAAGAAGTCTGGTACGTGGCCCATAGCCACGAAGGCAAGGACCATTCCTTCTCATTGCAGGTCTTCGTCTGGCCTCCGAGTACCGAGACCAAGATCCACGACCATTCCTCTTGGGGAGTTTACTGCTGTGCTGTGGGATCCGTACTCGAAGAGCGCTACGAGCGCCTGGACGACGGCTCCCGGCCCAATCATGCCCGCCTGAAAAAGTTCTGGCAACTCTCGTGGAGTACGGAAGACGGAGCATCGAACGTCCTAGCCCACGACGGCGGCATTCACCGGGTAGGGAACCCTAGCGACGACTTGGCGATCTCGGTGCACCTGTACAGACCTCGGGTTGGAGAGGTGGACGGTCGAGACTACGACCTCTCCTGTGACTACGTCTGTGACCGACGGGAGTGACCTCACTGTGTCGCCGATCGTCGGGAAGGATGGTTGTGGGGAAACCGGGTCAGCGTTTCGGGAGCAGACGTCCCTCCAGAAGCTCTTCGGTCTTCAGATCCACCTCTGTGGGAAGTGGATTCTACGGCGAGCCATAACGAATTGACCGTTCGATCCGAGCCTAAGATGTAAGCTCGATTATATACAGGCCGTAGTTCCGGTCGCTGACCAGCAAGAGATCGCCGTGGGGAACTACTCCCCAGATGTGTACCGCTGGCGCGTCTTCCGGGGCGTCCTCACCGGCCCAAGAGGCAATCTCGCGTGGTGAGGACGGATCAGAGATGTCGACCGCCCTAACGCCGTCACGGAACCATGAGGCGTACACTGTGTCGCCCCTCACCTCCGGGTTATGCACACTCCACCATTCTTCGTCCTGCCTCGCTAAGGCCTCGCTCGCTAAAGCTTCGTTGCCGGTGTTTTCAGTTGCGAAGGTGCTCAGCTGTTTTGGATTGGCCGGATCCTTGATATCAAAGAACCTAAGGTAGCCCCATCCGTCGAAAACTGCGGTCGCGCTTACCGTCACGGGGGGTGTCCCGTCTCGCATCAGCAGCCCGGTGCTGCGTTGGACGAAGTGTGCCGGGATATTGATGTCAACAATGGTTCCGTCCGAGAGGGTAACCGGGTTGCTGCCGACCGTATCCGCCAGGTCTATGTCGCCACCCGATGCACTGTTGTAGACGATAACCCCCTTGGCCCCGGCCTGTTGTGCCCAGGCAATCTTAAAGTCGAAGCGGCACCCACCGCGTTCTATGAGAGCGATCTTGCCGCTCGCATCTGCGAGGTATGGGTCCTCTGAATTGGTAGAGGTGATAGACCTTTCCGGGCAGCCCCGGCCCACGTGCACTACCTCGCCTTCCATCTTCTGAGCAGCCCCATCGGTTATCGGGGGCTCGAAGGCGATCTCGTCTGCGAGCTGCTTGTCAGAGAACGCGTTGCTAGCTAACTCGAAATGGAACGGGCTGGTGTCTTCGTCCGCCTGGATGAGGATGTTGCCATCTTGAGTCTCAGCGGTCGAGTGGGCGTTGCCTTCCTCGCCCGACGAGTAAGAGGTGCGGCCTAGGTAGACCGGCTGGCGCGGGTCGGAGATGTCGAGGATGATCACGCCTGCATCCCAGTAAGAGAGGTATACGCGCGTGCCGTCCGCGTTGGCCCGTGGGCTGTGCCCGGTTGTGCGGCGGTCACCACCCTGCATGACATCAAGGTAGGTATTGAGACCGAGCGAGGCCTTGTCCAGCAAGCCCCACTCACCTATGAGGGTCGGGTTCGCCGGGTCGGTGATCTTCCAGATCAAAAGATCGCCCGTCCCATCCTCTCCGGCGCTATCAGAAGTGCTGGCTTCGCGCCCGGGCACCGCGCCGAGCGCCAATACGTCGCCGCTCGGCGTCGTAGTCAGATCCAGCTCGTGAACTCCGCCTGAACCCGAGACAAACGTATCAGTGTCGAAAAAGCTCAGGAACCGCGGATTGCTAGGGTCGCTTATATCGTAGAACTCAAGGCCGCTCCTGCCGACTGCGGGGGTCGTATCATTTGCACAGTCCTGCAGTCCGATAACTAGGATGTCCTGTCCATCGATCTCTATAGCCTCCATGTCCTCCATGGAGGTGTCGGGGTAGTCGTTTGTGTCGGAGAGTTTAATTGGCGCCGAGGGGTGCGACACGTCGATGATGTCTGCGCCCGTGCCCGGACAGTCTTCGCGCCACTTGCCAACGAACGCGAGGCTCTTGTACCCTGCCACGTCCCCGAAGACACCCGTATTGTACTCGCTTGGGTCTCCCTTAGATGCCCCAACTAGGGAGAGTTGGCCGGGGCGTAACTCACCGGACGGGAAGTCGGAGTCGTCGTATCCCAGCTCCGCGCAGGTCGATAACGTGCTTACAGTCAGCACGGTTAAGGCCACCAGGCCTAGGAAGCAATACCGTTGAATGGGCTTCCCTCCTTCGCCCTTATTCGCCGTGCGTGACTGGCGGGTTGCTTACTTGAGGTGTGGTGGCCGTGATCCATCTGCCTATGCGAGCAGCCAATGGGCTACATGGACGCTGGAGGCCGTGGGCGTGGTTCCTCCTGCCAGGATATGATACAGTTAGGATGGAAAATAACAATACTAACAATGTTATCCCTTCGCCTGAGGATTAACGCTATACAGGATCTATCACGAGCGAGCGTGGGCTGTAGTTTGATATCTTAGCCGGCTTTGCCTAAGAAGTCCGGTTTACCCAACAAGTCGATTGTTTGCCCAAAAATCACAAGTGGCTTCAAGTCGAGTTGCGGCCAGTCTTCTCCCGGTGGCCGAGCACGCCTAGCCCGTCTAAAGGTGACGCTCGTGTGTACAACGGAGGGCATCTACTCAGTAGGGGCGGTGGGACTCGAACCCGCACTGTACGGATTTTAAGTCCTTGATAGTACGTTCGCCATTGTTTCTGGTTGTTCAAAAACATCCTGCAAATAGGCTAAAAAATCGCTAAGTGTGTTCCCCATTGTTCGCCGCTGTTTCTGGCGGGTTGGTGTACTAATTGGTGTACTTTACCTATGCAGGAGTCCTGGTAAATGTGCTGCTCAGGTATTGGCGAGGACTTTTTAAGCCGTAGGCTCTAACTCCTCCGGGAACCCGGCCTCTAACAGCTCTGCGCAGTCCTCGTACACCGCGTAGGCCCCCGCCTCCTCTAGCTCGGCCCGGCTGAACGCCCCGCCCGTCATCACCGCGGCGGTCCTCACCCCCGCCTCATTGGCAGCCTCGACATCCCACACTGAGTCCCCGACCGCGACAGCCTCCTCGGGTGAGCTCTCCGCTCTCTTCAGTGCCAGCTCAAAGATATCCGGCGCAGGTTTGGTCCCCTCAACCTCCTCAGAAGATACCACTCCGGCCACCTTGCCTTCGGCCTCCAGCTCTTCCATGTGGTGCTCGAGCTCCTCGGGCTTGGCACTGGTGGCGAACCACACCTCATAGCCCCCATCGACTAAGGAGGCTATCAGCTCCTTGGCACCGGGCAGCGGATGGCCGCTATCTTGCAGCTTCGCGTAGAACTCGCCGTGCAGCTCGCTGACTCGCTCGCCCACTTCTCCGTCCTTAACGAACTCGGGAATAAGCTTGTCCGATCCTTTCCCGACCTGGTGGTGAATTCTAGACCGCGGGGGCCGCTCGCCCACCTCCTCAAAGGCCTGCTCCCAAGCTTCGACGTGCAGGTAGTTCGTGTCCATGAGCGTCCCATCTATGTCCAGAATTACGACCCTTATCAAAACGGCCTCCCCTCGTAAGTGCTGCGTTCTTTAAACAAAACAACGGTGTTCTCAGTGTGGCTCGCTCGGCCTTACGGCAGCGGTGAGCCGCCAGTAACGCCCAAAGTCTCGCCGTTGACGTAGCTAG
>JALZEL010000189.1 GCA_030862075.1 Actinomycetota bacterium
GCTACTCACCTACGGCTTAAGTGATCACTACCGAAATATCTTCCAGATCACACGCCTGGACGATGCCATCGGCATCTACGACTCCGAGGAGGAAGCGGTCCGGGCGGCAGACTCCATGTGAGGACGCCGACTCCCGGAAAGGAGGAGCCTACCATGGCCGAACAAACACCGAAACCGGATGAGCACGAGCAAAAACAGCCTCGCGACGCCGCCTACTGGGCGAAGTGGGTCGAGAAGCTGGAGGTCTCCGACGTACCGGAGGGGGCCGCAAACCTGAACGTGCAGGGACGACACGAGGTCGGTGCGCTGCAGGGCTTCGGGAAACTCTGGCAGAAGACCTACCGGGTGCGCCTGACCGAAGCGGATGTGACGCCGGAAGAGGTCGTGAAGGTCTGGAAGGAGCACTTCCCCGAGTTCCAGCCCTCCAACAGCCGGTTCTACCACTCTATGGCGGGCGTCGCGCCTGGAGAGGTGCTGTTCACCAACTTAGCGGCAAGCGCTGCCCGACGGCGGACGTAGGCGGTGGCTGATGTCACCTCTAGACCCTGGCAGTAACGATCGGCTGGAAGTAACCGCTCTCGGCGGGCGCATTCCAGCCGATGTCCGAGAACCCGGCTTCCTTCAACACATCGCGCAGCTCGTCGCGCAGCACCGCCGGTAGCGGGCGTCGTGGAGTACTGTCTGCCAGCCCTCGCCCTCCTCACTTAGCAAGAAGAGGTTGAAGACGTAGGCGCGGCCATCCTCATCCCAATCCCAGACCTGGAAGTAGACGCGCCTGCCCTCAGGCGTGTCTATTACCTTGGTTGTGGTCGCGCCGGGCCGCTCCTTCAGCAGTTCGTCGTAGTCTCTTATGCTGGCCATAAACAGCCCACCTTCTCTAACCTTCGAGCGGATGCTCCGAGCAGCGCAGAGCAGATCATCCCGGCTCATCATGTGCGGCAGCGCGTTGTCGAAGGAGATGACCGCCTCGAAGGTGCCCTCGACCGCCTCTTCCAGGGTACAGAAGTCCGCAGTACCGAAGGTGATCTCCACTCCGAATCTCTCTGCCTTTTCTCTGGCGCGCTCGATCGAGCGGGGACTCAGATCGGTGGCGGTGAGACGATGCCCTAAGAGGGCAAGGCCTATCGCTTGCGTGCCGATGCCGCAAGAGCAATCGAGGATAGATAGGCTGCCCCGTCCGGTCTCGGAGCGTAGGAGCGTGTCCAGCACCTCGCCCTGCCACTTTACTGCCTCATCCCAGTTGCCGAAGATCAGATGCTACTCATCAGCAAGGCGATCGTAGAACTCTTGGATGGAGAGGGGCATCAACCTTCATCATAGCAGGGTGCCAGACCAGCGCGATTACCCGCTTCTCGTTGGGCGAGTCATGAACAAAAGGGCCAGCGCCCCGAACTAGCTCGGCCAGGCAGGTGATCGCTAGCCGACGGGCCAGCGACGATCATGGACCTATGCCCGCCGCTCCTGCTCTCGGGCCGTCTGCTCTACCTCTTGTTGTTGGCCTAGCTGCGGCCGTTCCTCTGGGAACTGGACGTCTTTGACCGTTATGTTCACCTCCGTGACGCTCAAACCTGTCAGGTTCTCAAGCCGATTTATGACGTTGCTGCGCACGGCCTCGGTAGTCTGTGGTATTGGCACGCCATACTCCACGGCCATCGTGAGGTCGACGGCCGCCTCTTCCTCTCCCACCTCGACGGAGACACCGCTAGTGAGGCTGCCACCGCCGCCGGTCGAGTCGCCGCCGGTCACGCTGCCCGTAACGCTGCCCAGGAACCCGCTGACAGCGGCGGTGGCACCGCCGCCCATCTGGACCTTCTCGACTTCCTGTGCGGCGACCCCGGCTATCTTGGAGACGGCGGTGTCCTCGATGGTAGTGCGGCCGCGGTCGCTCTGCAGTGGGCTCTGCTGCTGCCCCCGCTCTTGGTTTTGTCGTTGCTCGCTCATGCCTTGGTTCCTCCATTCGTTAGGGGTTCGGAGGTTGTGTACCCGCCAAACTGCCAAGATACGCTGCGGTGCTTCCGCTCAACGGCCGGAGCCCCAGTCTACGAACCTCCGGCTACGCCGGGTACGTTACCGCCTTGAGGTTCTTGCGCTCGAGCCGCTGGCTGCAGGCGGGGCAGCTTGTGATCCGCTCGGTGTAGGTTTCGCTCGTTTCCCGATCGTCGAAAAATATCCAGTCATACTTTCCTCCGACCCACCAGAACTCCCCCCAAATTTGATGCTTCTGCTCGCACGAACAATGTAGCGCGGCCACTGGCTCATCTCCTTCTCGGTTTCGCTCGTCTACTCTGGACTTCCGACCGTTACCTTCGCCTTCTCCATCTCCGCTGCAGCGGTGTAGGCTGTGCGCTCCCACCGCATCCTGCCCAGCGTCTCGACGAGCGGCTCGTTGCGGAGGCTGTGTGCCTCCTCTTCTTGCGTAAGTTCGCCTATGGCGAAGTACGACTCCTGCTCGCGGGCGCATTGCTCGCAGAAGGGGACACCACGGATCTCTATCACCGCTTGGCGGGGGCAGGGACAGTCTGTCTCGCTCCCCACCTGGCAC
>JALZEL010000355.1 GCA_030862075.1 Actinomycetota bacterium
GCTCTCCGCCCACGCCTGTGGTCTTGACCGACTGGGAATCCACTGTGCCGGCGCTGACCTCTAAGGATTTCTCTGCAATCGGACCCGCAGGCGTTCCCGGATTACGGTATTGATCCGTTCCCAGGTGCCGTCTATGCGCCAAGTTCTGAAGTAGTGGTAGACAGTGGGCCATCGAGGAAACTCGTGCGGAAGCATACGCCACTGGCAGCCGCTCCTTAAGAGGTAGAAGATGGCGTTTAGGATCTCGCGGAGGCTGTGGATCCTCGGCCGTCCATGTCCTTTGGGGGTGGGCAAGTGAGGCTCGATGTACTTCCATTCGGCATCGGAGAGATCTGTTGTGTAAGGCTTTCTCATACCTGCTAGAGTAGCGAATTACCACCCGACCTCCCCTTTTCATACAGTCTCTCCAGGCAACTCAGTGAAAAGACCTTTGTTGGCTGCGGCGTCACGGCCATCAGTTAGAGGGCCACGTGAAGGAGGACCACTTCATTATCACCAGGATCGCTCGAGCAAGGCCGAGCGGTGGCCCAAAAGGCAAGGCGAATCCAATCCAGAAAGCGAGTTCGAATGGAAGAAGAGCGACCGCGAGCACCGCTCCGGCGCCCAGGCCACGCCACAGAAGCCATCCCGTCACGACCTCCAGCCCACAGACGACCAAGAACGCGACGAGCAGCGGAACAGTGGTTCGTATGCCGAATCCCTCAAATGGCCCCCCGCCGTACGTCGGAAACCCCAAGAACGTCCAGACCTCACCGGTCGTCGAGAGGTACCGGATCCCGTAGGCGCACGGCAGACCGAACCCGAGTCCAAGCAAGATGCTAAGGATCCCGGCGAGCTTCACCATGGGCTTGGATGCGGTGGGAGATCCACGCGTTGAGTCTAGCGCAGCTGGGCTGGTGACGCTTTGCGCCGGGAGTTCCTGCGGATGCAAGATGCCGACCGCTCCACATGACGATCTCGTTGCTCCACCCGACTTCCGAGAATTTCACTTCTCGGCACTGGTGTGAATAGGGTAGGCTCAGTCGGTTGGCAGGGCATCGAGCATGTCGCCGAAGTGGCGGAGGAGCGATATGTGACCCGTGCGGGGCAGCACATCAAGGCGGGCGCGCGGCAACCGGAAGGCCATGTCCTCCGCATGGTGGACGGGCACCATCCGATCGTCCTCGCCCTGCCAGAGGTGGACCGGAGCACGCACCTCCTCGAGGGCGAAACCCCAAGGCTGACCGCACACCCGGTACTCCTCCACCGTTCCCTTGGCGCCTTGCCTCAACGCCTCCACAAAAGTGCTCACGAGACCCACTGCTCCCGGCTCGCGCTCCTGTTCCTCGAGGTACCGTCGGTCATGCTCGCCCAGTTCGTCGGCGAGGCTCTTGAGCATCATCGAGGGTGCGACCCGGGCGACCCAGCCCATGGCTAACAGCATCAGACGAGCCAGGAGGGGCCGTCTCAAAGAGAGGTCGAGCAGCATAAGATCGCTCTTTGAGAGTCCCTCGCGGGCGCCGGGCCTGTCGAGGGGACCAACTCCTGCCATGACACCGACCGCCGTCACCCTGTCTGGGAGCTTGGCGCCGCAGGCCAGGGCGTAGGGGCCCCCGCCCGAGACGCCCACCACGGCGAAGCGCTCGAGCCCGAGGGCATCGGCCAAGGCCGCGACGTCGTCGGAATAGCCAGACAGGGTGCGGTCCGACTTGGGGTCGGATAGACCTATGCCCGGGCGGTCGGGGCACAGCACCCTTACCCCCCTCTCCCTGGCGGGAGCGTCGGCGAACTCGTGGCCGAGCCGGCTTCCCGGGATACCGTGGAACAGCAAGAGCGGTTCGCCTTGCGGATCTCCGTGGGAGGCCACGGCCACCCGGCGGCCGTCGGGCAAGCGCACCACCTCCTCGTTCGGGGCCAAGCCAGGCGTCAATGATCGGCGCGCGCCCGTCCGCTTGATCCTCTGGGCTGCGAGGACAGCGCCCACTACCACGGCGGCCAACGACAGGGCGAAGCGCATCCGCGAGTGCTCGAACGACGCCCTTGCGGTTCTCATCGGCCTCTTTCCGAGCGGAGCATCAAAACCTACTGCCCCGGCGGTGGCCCGAGGAACTCCACTCCATGTTGGGCGGC
>JALZEL010000389.1 GCA_030862075.1 Actinomycetota bacterium
GGGGCCGGAACCTAATCACACGAGTGCTTGGTGGTCCTTTTCCAGCCGGCCCCGCATAAGGCCGGAGATTGCCCTTCACCTCCCCGTGAACTTTCTCCGGCCTCTTTTTTGCTCTCCCCCGGTCCTAACACCCCAGAACCGCCCAGGCTTACAGGCCGCTAACTTCCGCATAATACATAGTGTTCACACTCGTCGCGCTCGCAGGGCTTTTACTGGCCGCCTGCGCCGTCCAGCAGGAGCAGCCGAAGGAGGAGGCCGCAGAAGAGGCGGGCGTCGAGGAAAAGGCCCCGAAGAAAGAAAAAGCGCAGGGGGCGGGTTCACCATCACCCACGGCGCGATTCTGGGTCTCGGCGCCCTGGTGGTACTGATCCTGGTGTTGCGTCGGCGCTAGATTACGACCTATGGTTAGCCTGGCATGAGTCTATTTACACAGCGCATCGCAGGCGGCATGCCCTCCGTCTTGATGACCTTCGTCGCCGCGTTCGTCCTGGGCGCCATCGTGGGCGCGATGCTCTCCCCGGACGGGGCGCACGAGGACCACCCGGCGGAGACGGTCTCCGAGACGCCCGGCGAGGGCTCGGCGGAGGCGGGGTTCGTGCGGGACATGATCATCCACCATGCCCAGGCCGTCGAGATGGCCGAGATTGTGCGCGACCGCACCCAGAGCGAAGAGATCCGAAACCTGGCCGCCAACATCGCCCTCGCCCAGCAGGCCGAGATCGGTCAGATGCGCGGATGGTTGGAGGTCTGGGGCCTTTCGGCTACCGGATCGGAGCCCGCCATGAGTTGGATGGGGCACCCAACGGAAGGCCAAATGCCGGGGATGGCGAGCCCGGAGGAGATAGACGCCCTCCAGACAGCGCCTCCTGAAGAGATGGACGTTCGTTTTCTGCAGCTCATGATCCCTCACCACGAGGCCGCCCTACCGATGGCCGAAGCCATCCTCGAAAGGACCGACCGTCCGGAGGTCGAGCGCCTCGCCACAGCTATCGTTGCCTCCCAGCAAGCTGAGATAAAGCTGATGCAAAACTTCTTGCAAAGGCGTGGCGTCTCGGTCGAAGACTCGCCCGTACCCAATGAAGCTCTCCCAGCCGAAGAAGAACCGCACCATGAATCGCAACCACACTCGCATGACGAATCGCACTCGGCCCATGAGGCACCTGCCGTCTCGCAAGAGACTGCGGCCAGTAT
This sequence comes from Actinomycetota bacterium, assembly GCA_030862075.1. Taxonomy (GTDB): domain Bacteria; phylum Actinomycetota; class Rubrobacteria; order Rubrobacterales; family Rubrobacteraceae; genus Rubrobacter_F. The sequence goes on from JALZEL010000389.1 coordinate 1,192, forward strand.
CGCCCACGGCGCAACCCTGGGAGCCGTCGTGTTCCTGGTCGGCCTAGTGGCGTTCGTAGCCCTGGTATGGCTTCCGACCAGCCGGATCGTGGGCGCTGGCCAGGACGCCGTCGGTTTGTTCGTCCCCTGGATATGGGCGCTATTAGGACTGCTCTTGGTCGCCGGCGCGGTCGAGCTCTCGCTGTACGCGGTGCGGGCTTCCGGCGAGCCTTTCGGCCTCGGGCTTTTGGGACAAGCGTTATCGGACACGCGGGTGGGGCACGTCTGGCTGGCAAGGATCGGCTCGGGGCTCCTGACGGCCGTGGTGGCGACCCTGGCCGTGCGGCTACGGCGCCCCGCCTACTGGTGGGGGGCGGCCGGCATAGGTAGCGCCCTGCTGGAGACCCTGACGCTGACGAGCCACGCCGCGGCCGAGGGCCTCTTACCCTCCCTCGCGGACTGGCTCCACGTCGTGGCGGCGTCGGTGTGGATGGGAGGGCTGTTAGGCTTCCCACTGGTCTTGTTGGGGCCGCCGCGCACGATGCCGGCAAAACAGCGGACGGAGTTACGCTGGCGGGCGGTGCGCCGCTTCTCTAAGGTGGCCACCCTAGCGGTCATGACCCTTATCGTCACCGGCGTGTACGCAACCCTGCTCCATGTGCCGAGCGTAGAGGGGTTGCTAGGCACGGCTTACGGTCGCGCCCTGATGGTGAAGCTGGGACTGGCAGTATTGCTGCTTGCAGCCGGCGGCGTGAATCTGGTGTTGGAAGGACGAGGCCCATTCAAACGGGTAGTCCGCCTCGAGCTGATCCTGGCCATTCTTATCTTTGTAGCTACTGGCTTCCTGACCACCCTGCCCCCAGCCAGTGTCGCCTCACCGTAAGCGGCTTAAGTCACTATGCCTCTATTCACCGAGCTGCCTAGAAGGAGGGTTCCCGGAAACCCCTATTCACCCGCTCGGATGCTTATGCTTTAGGACCGGGGCTAAGGGCAGCTTCCTCGCCCGAGGAGAGATTTCGCCCAGACATCTTGCTATATATTTGGATGGATATTCACTCCTAGAGCCTACGCCACCAAGAGCTCCGCAATTGATAGGCCGGAAGGAGGTCCAAAGTTGTCTGTCATTCGTCTTGGAGATTACTGCTGCCAAGCAGGAGACAGGCTTCTCGATACAAGAAGAACACATCGTTCGAAACACGCTCCATTACCTCAATAACTTAATGAAGAGGCTAGGCTAGCAGAGGCCGAACCTATTCGCCAGGCACGCTCTAGTCGCAGCCTTTGTCTTCAGCCTCGGCCCTTTCGCTAAAATAGGTGGTGAAGGTGGTGCAGGCCGGGCGGTTCCCACTCACGCTTGGCCCTTGTGCGGGGGAGATACAGAGTTGCTGGACGCTAACATCGCCCTGTTTATCGCGGCCTCGCTGGCGGTCATAGTCGCCCCGGGACCGGACAACATCTACGTCCTGACCCGCGGCATCGCCCAGGGACGCGAGGTTGCCCTCGCCTCGGCCTGGGGCATGTGTAGCGGGCTGCTCTTCCACACCACCCTCGCTGCTCTCGGGCTCTCGGCGGTCCTGTCGCGGTCGGCAGTGGCCTTCTCAGTGGTCAAGTACGCCGGTGCTGCCTACCTGGTTTACCTTGGCGTCAGGGCATTCCTGAGCAAGGAGGAGTTCGCTTCCTCGACAGAGGAGGAGCCTACGGCGAAACTTGGCGGCTTCTTTCTCCGGGGCCTGACCATGAATCTCCTCAACCCCAAGGTGGCGGCGTTCTTCTTGGCGTTCTTGCCGCAGTTCGCGAGTCCTGCGACTGAAGGCGCGGCCTTACAGCTTCTGGCCCTCGGGCTGATGTTCGCACTCCTCAGCGTGGTCATCTTCAGTGCTATCGCCCTCTTCTCAGGAATCTTGGGCGATAGGTTGAGCAGAAATCCACGCTTCGCCACCGCCCTGCAGTGGCTGACCGGCTGCGTGCTGATCGGCCTAGGCGTTCGCCTCGCCCTCTCCGGGCGCCAATAGCTTCGTGCTCTCAGGTGCGCGAGGATGGCCCAGGACGGGGGCGAAGGGTAATTGCTTAGCACCAGGGAGGTGTACATTACTATATCTAAATACCATCTACATAATTATGATACAATGTACGCAACAGTGTATGCTTAGGCGATCATGGAGGTGAACGTGGCCAAACTCAAGAACCTAAGGCGCAGGCGAGTGCTCACGCTGCGCGAGTTAGAGGAGGAATCGGGCGTCTCCTACAACACCATCTGGAGGCTGGAGAACGGTTACACGGACGCGCGGCCCTCCACCATTCGCAAGCTGGCCACCGCTCTCGGTGTCGAGCCCGGGGAGCTGATCGTGGTGGAGACCAGCGTTGAGTAAGGAAAGCGAGGAGAGGATCGCCTTCTACATGCGCGTGAGCTCTGAAGAGCAGGCGGAGCGCATGACTATCGACACCCAGGAGGAGTTCCTAGAACAATACCGCGATCTCTACGGACACGAGGTGAGCGGGGTCTACAAGGACGAGGCGATCTCTGGCACGGTGCCGCTGCAGGAGCGTCCCGAGGGCAAGCGCTTGCTGGACGACGCGAAGGAGGGCGCCTTCGAGGTAATCTTTGTCTACAAGCTCGACCGGATCGGCAGGACCCTCTTGAACGTGGTAGACGCCCACGACCGGCTCGACGTGTGCGGGGTGGCGCTGCGCTCGGCTACAGAGCCCATAGACACCTCTAGTCCCTCGGGACGCCTCATCTTCCACATGCTCGCATCCTTCGCCGAGTTCGAGCGCGGGACCATCCGGGAGAGGACGCAGCATGGGCTCCACAGGGCCTTCAGGAACGGCAAGCAGACCGGGCGCATACCCTACGGCTACGACATCGCCGAGGACGGTGGCTTCGTAGTCGTGGAGGAGGAGGCGGCAGTCGTTCGCGAGATCTTCTCCAACATCGCCGGGGGCTCCACCCTCTACAAGGAGGCGCAGAGGCTCAACGACCTCGGGATGCCCGGCCCCGGCTGGAAGTACCGGGGGAGGCCGCGCCAGCACTCGGCGCGGTGGAGTGCCGGTACCCTCAGCAAGTTGGTCAACCAGAGCGCCTACAGCGGGACGCACCGGGTACGGATCTCGGGCGGCGAGGGCAGCGTGGAGAGGGAGTGCCCGCCCGTGGTCCCCACAGAGCTCCAGCAGCAAGCGCACTCCCGCCTCACCGAGAATCAGCGCCAGGGTCGACGTCCATCCGACCGCAGCTACCTCCTTTCGGGGCTCGTCCGGTGCGCGGTGTGCGGCTCGGCCTTCGTCGGACATCCCTCAGGCAGCCACGGCAAGATCCGCTACTACTACGTCTGCAACGACACCCGGCCCCAGAACCAGAAGAAGGCGGCGCGTGGCCACGCGCCCTACGTGCATGCCGAGTGGATCGAGGACCTCGTGTGGCGGGACGTCAAGAGGTTCCTGGAGAACCCTGGCGAGGTGCTGGAGCGGTTGCGCGAGCAGATGCAGGGGGACGGTGAGGGAGAGGCGCTGACCGAGCGCCACGCGGATCTCACAAAGCGGCTCGGCCAGAAGGAGGCCGTGAAGGACCGCTACGTCAGGCTCTATGCCCAGGGCCACATAGACGACTCCGAGCTTGCTACCTACCTCGAAGATCTCAAGGTCCAAACCCAAAACCTTCGTTTGCTGCTCGACTCTGTAGAGACTGAGATCGCCGGTAAGAAGGAGCAGCAGCACCTCGCCGAGACGACCGGTGCATGGCTAGCCGCCTTGCGGGAGCGCACGGCGGAGGTCGAGGCCGAGACCGAGGAGGCGCAGGCCACTCGCCGAGAGCTCGTGAGGCTCTTGGTCGAGGCCGTCGAGGTAGACCGCACCGGGGAGGGAAAGACCCGCGTGCGGATAACCTACCGCTTCGGGCCGCCAACCTTGCCAGAGCACCAGAACGGGGAATCACAGGGGGAGCATGTACACGTTGTTAATAACTCCCCCGAGTTCGACAACCCGCTAGTGCCGTTGCTCAGCGTGATCCTGGGGCTCGTGATCGGGGAGTTCTTGGGCATAGACGATGCCCTGAAGCGTTTCGGGGTCTACCTCCAGAAGCGGTTGTCGAAGGGCGAGAGCCCCGTGAGCCGGGCGTTCGTTACGACGAGCCTGATCTTCTGTGTGGGGCCTTTGACGATCCTGGGCTCCCTCGAAGACGGCTTCACGAGGGACTACAGCCTGCTCGCCCTGAAGAGCGCGTTGGACTTCGTCGCCTCGCTGGCGTTTGCGGCGGTCCTAGGGTGGGGCGTGCTTTTGTCGGCGGGGACGGTCCTCGTCGTGCAGGGCCTCCTCACGCTCTCGGCGCGTTTCCTCGGGGAGGTCGTGACTGAGCCGATGATCCTGGCGACGACCGCGACGGGCGGGGTCTTGATATTGAGTCTTGGGCTCGTCTTGTTGGAGCTCAAAGAGGTGCGGGTCGCGAACATGCTACCAGCGCTCGTCATAGCGCCCCTGCTCGTCGCTGCGACGCCACTATAGTCACTGTAGACGATTTAGAAGCCGGGCGATGTGCTCTCGGGTACACTGGTGCGGACCTTTGGCATAGAGAGGAGTTCGAGAGTGGCCGAAGAAGCCAGGGAGAGAGCGGACAACGAGTGGGAGGGCACCCCGCTGCAGA
>JALZEL010000385.1 GCA_030862075.1 Actinomycetota bacterium
ATCGGGCTTCCGTCTACGGCGTACCACTCGTCGGCCCCAGCGTACCTTACCGCGACCTCTATCGTCCCCGAGCGGGGTCGCGTGGCCACCTCCAGCTCCCCCGTCACGGCGCCGACCTCTTCAGTCACGACGCCCCCGGTGGTCGAAGTGATGGTCGAGCGCATCTCGTTCGGGCACTTTTCGTCTTCGTGCACGTCCACTGCTCTAGCTCACAGCACATGTGCCTAGCATCTGCTCTAGCGCCTTTTTCTCCTGCTCGTCGACGCTAAGATCGTACTCGGCCTTGATCTCTATCCAGTGTTGGGCGTAGTCGCACCACTCTTCCTCGTTTGGGGGCTTCCACGCCTCCGGGCCCTTGTCTCCTTTTTGCTGGTTCGCGTTGTCCTCGACGGAGAGCAGGACATCCGGGTCGTTGGCATAGCGCTCTCGCTGTACGTCGTCCCACGAGGAGGCGACGCTTCTCCACGCCTCCGCCAGCGGTACGATGTGGTCTATGTCTATCTCCTGAGGGTCCGAGTACGTCCGCTCGGTGTACGGGTCGAGCCAGGTCCCCGAGCTCACCTTGCAGCCGCTTCCCACCTCGACGTCCTCGCCGTCGCGAATCAGGGCGGCCTCGCGGACGTCACAGGAGGCTTGAGGAGGGTTCCAGCCGAAGTCGCTGGCCCTGCTCCAGTGGGGGAATCTCTCCCGCGAGTAGCCGCTCATCGAGCCTGGTGGTGCGACTTCCAGGTTCTCTAGGGATTCCGACGCCTCGCTCGAGTCGTCCGTCTGGCCGGTGCCAGGACCAACTGTGGTCTCCTGGGAGCTCCCGAACTGGTTGGGACCGCAAGCTGCCGCTAAGACGAGGATAAGAACCGATGCGATCCTCGCGATGAACTCCTTCGTCGTGGGCACAATTCGTCCGCCACCGTCGCCACCTTCTCTCAAGGCCCTCCTCGATCCCAGCCGTAGGTCGTACCTACCTCGTGGTCACGCTCCGTACCGGTTCTTGCGGAAGCCGGAGATTACCCTACCAAAAACCGCCCAACGGAGCGAACAAGCTGACGTTTCTGGTCCTCAAGGTCACCTACTACTGCTCCACAACCTCCTCGACGCTGCTCTTTCTCAAAACCAATATAAGCTGGAGATAGCCGTGATCCAGGTCGGCGCAGACAACACCCACGGCCACCCACCTCAAACACCCCGCGACGAATCCTCTCCTTCGCAGCTATCTTCGCCAGGCCGAGTACAGGGGCAGAGCCGGAGACTATCCTTCCGCGGCTCTGCTGGCCTTGGGAGTGTTACTCGGTTCGGCCCTGCGGTGGCTGCTCCTGAGCGGTGGCCTGCTCACCCTCTCGGGGCTCCTCGAGGGGTAGGAAGGTGCTTTCTTGATACTTGAGAAGTGGGCATGTTTCTGTACACTAGATACAAGAGGAACGAGAAGAGGAGGATGTGAGCGTGGTCAGCTTCAACAAGGTGATATTGGCGGGCAACCTCACCAGGGATCCGGAACTGAGGTTCACCCAGAGCGGGACGCCGGTGTGCGGGTTCGGGCTGGCGGTGAACCGGGTTTTCTCGAAGAATGAAGAGGTCGACTTCTTCAACGTCTCCGCCTGGCGGGACCTCGGAGAGCGCGTGGCGAACTACACCAAAAAGGGCGACCCTATCTTGGTCGAAGGCAAGCTCCAGTATCGCACCTGGGAGGCCCAGGACGGCACGAAGCGGAGCGCGGTCGACGTCGTCGCCGACAACGTCCAGTTCCTGAGCCGGCCGGGCGACGGCGGCGCGGAGGGCGAAGGACAACCCCGCAGCATCCGCCGTGGCGACCGCGACAACGTGGACCTGAACGAAGAAGATTTCGACGACATTCCCTTCTAAGGTGCCCCGGAAGCGGCAACCAACGTCCCAGCACCCGAGGCCGGGACGTTGCCCGCAGCGGCAGGACAGCCACCTAAAAATAGCCGGAAACCGACGAAAAACAAAAACCTTAAAGAACTTTTAGAATCGCAACACTTGCTACCAGAGTAGTCGTGGCATACTGGATGTTGCGCGGTTTACATAACACACGCGGGAGAAGCTTGCTGATTTTTTGTTCCAAGACCTTTACAAAGTGTGACTAACGCGGTATAGTCTCGGTGTCGGTTGGTGCGATACCAAATCGACACAATTAAAGAGTCCGGGGCGCTACTCCTCCTTTCCCTTTCCCCACCTATCACCCCTAAAGTGCGCTCCGGGCTCTTCCTCTTTTCCAGTCGTCGGCTTTCAGCCATCAGCGGTCAGCAAAACAGCGAACGACTCTACATGAGCGGTAACAGCGTGCCGTTGTCAGAGAAAGAAAAGAGCGGCCCTTGACGACCGCCAAGAGCCGCTGGCTGACGGTTGGGAGCTGATTGCTGACGGCTATCTACGAGGCGACTTCTCCTTCTCCGCCGACCTGGGTGAGGTAATAGAGGGTGTGCATGAGCTGGGCGGTCGGGTCTATGCGGTGGACGTCCACGTCGTAGGGGACGTGGAGCAGGACATCAGTGTAGTTGAGGATGACCCGGATGCCGGCGTCAACCATCAGCTCGGCGGTCTCCTGCGCGGAGGAGGAGGGGGTGGCGATGATGCCGATGATCTCGTCGGCTTCGTCGACGCTCTTCTTGAGCTCGTCGATATGCTTGACGACGACGTTGCCGACGGTGCGCCCGATCTTCTGTGGGTCGTTGTCGAAGACGTCATGGATCACGAACCCCCTCTTGGGCAGGATGGTGCTGCCCGCGATGGCGCTCCCGAGGTTGCCCGCGCCCACCAGGGCGATATTGTAGGTCTGCTTGAGCCCCAGGATGCTCCTCACCGCCTCGACGAGGTCGTAGGCCTGATAACCTACCCCCCGGGTGCCGGAGAACCCAATCGCGTTCAAGTCCCTACGAACCTGCACCGGGTTGATCCCCGTGAAGTCTCCCAGCTCCTTGCTCGAGACAGAGTCGCGGCCCTCCTCTATGAGCTGCTGGGTCGTTCTCAAGTACTTGGTCAACCTGTTCGTCAGGCCCGGTTGTAGAGTGGCTCGCACCTTACTTTCGGCTCCTTCTTCTGGTACTTCGACAGTAGATGGGTGGCATTGTAACAAAAAGGATCGCTTTTGCAATAAAGGTGCTCTTAGCAGGCAGAAAAGCGTTTAGCAAGTCACATTACAGCGATAGCGCTGTTTCCGGCCTCGGTCAGGCGCAAATCCTCGTCGGGATTTTCCGTTCGACGATTTCGTGGTGTAGAGCAGGGGACGTGGAACGGGATCTCATAGTACTTACCCAGAGTACTATTGCGAGGCGTCTCCCTGATCGTCCCTGCCCCGTCCCACCCTGCGCTAGGGGTCGATCGGGGCGTCCTGCTCTTCCCGGGCATCTTCCAGGTCGAGATCTAGGAGAGTCCCACAGCCAATGCAGCTTCCCTCAGCCTGTTGCGCTTCTCGAAGTCGTGCTCACCTGCGATTAGGACGGGCACGTTGTAGTAGGGGATCGTCTCGCCGTCGACCTCGACGGTGGCGCCGACCTCGAAAGAGCCGGGCTCGTCCTCAAGAGGGGCGGTCTGCCGCCCAAGATACCCTTCGAGTAGGTAGCAGTAGATGCGGCGCAACCGTTCCCTATTTTGGGGATCAACCTCCGCGCGGTACGCCTCCTGTGCCTTGCGAACGCTCTGCGGAGCGTAGAGCCAAGCGTACTTCTTGAGCCCCCCGCTATGTTCTGCTCCTTCTTTAGACCGCTATATGCTAGCCTGCCCTCGGTTTGAACCTCGTAGGTGCTCTCTTTACTTTTATGCAGCTTTGGGTGAGGTTAGGGAGGGGAGGCTATACTCACCCCATGACTGACGACGAACGTGAGCCTAGGCCAGAGCCGAAATTACGGATGACCGAGCAGGAGGCCTTGCAGGAGTACATAAGGCTTCTCGACGAGATCGTCTTCTTCCTCGGACGCGAGGAACTCCCTTATGCCCTAAGAACCTTGCACCAGGACCGGCTGATTCGGACGCTGCGACAGGCCCGCGAGGCTAGCAGGAAGGGGGCCTAGAGGGTAAGCCGTAGAGACGCACGGGCGACCAGAAAGCGTACCGGGATAACCAGAGCCGCCCTACTCGGTACTCTGGTATTAGCTGCCGGGCGCTTGTTAGTCTTTGGGTGTTGTCGTACTTTCGGCCCACTTCGCCCGCCACTCCGGTGTCTCGAACGGCTCAGCATAGTAGCGGGTATCTCGCCACCACTTCCCGGCCCTCAGCTCGATTATGGCCACGATGGTGAATACCTGCCTCCTGCCATAGTCGTTGACTCCTTCAACGACCCACAGCCCATCCCTCACCAGTACCCGGCGTATCTTGATGCTCGGCGGGTTAGGGTAGGCTTCTTGGAACGCCCTCATCTTCTCTCGCCCCCGGATGCGCTCGCCCGACTGGGGCATCTCCAACGTATAGTCCTCGTGGCGTATCTGGT
>JALZEL010000397.1 GCA_030862075.1 Actinomycetota bacterium
TCGCCCCCGGCGAGGAGCGCGAGTTCACGGCGGTCAACGACTACGGCACCGCCAACCACTTCAACACGAAAATCGGGAGCGAGACTAAGGACCTCGACCTGACAGTGACTATCACCGACGCCGCTGGGGCCACAACGGCGTGGTACAACGACGCAGCGTTCATGGTCCAGGAAGTGGCGGGCGCGGGCGCCAAGGGCAAAGCAAAAGGCGAAAATGCAGACGGGCATGCTCACGACGACGGATTCGCGGCTCTAGGAGACACGGCGCGCTTGGCGCCGCTGTCCCTCGGGGTCCTCGCGACGACCGGGCTCGGTCTGTACGCGGTCCGCCGCCGGCGTACGCGGGCCTTGGACGCGGGCAAGCGCGCCGAACCCGTCGCCTCGTCATCTGCCTGGAGAGGGGCGTCGATAGTCGGACTCGCCCTTAGCGCTGCCCTCCACTTCGGTCTTACCCCCACGCACCTCGAGGTGGCGGTCGTTCAAGGGATCTTCTTCTGCGCCGCAGGCGTGATCTCGGCGCTCGTCGCTGCCGCGATCCTGGTGTGGCCCTCGCGCCTGGCCTACCTGGCCGGAACGGGCATCTCGCTCGCCCTGATCGTGCTCTGGGCGGTCTTCCTGCTCGTACCCCCACCCGGAGCGGAGGCGGCGGAGGCCGTGGACCCGGTCGGGTTGTTGACCAAAGCGACGGAGCTCGTGGCGGCGATCGCCTGCACCGCACTGTGGGCCCGGACTAGCCGGAGTAACGAGCCAAACCGGGAGGAGCGCCAGAATGAGGTTGGTCAAGCTTTCTGGTAGAGCGGGCGCCTGGTGAACGAGTAGCGGTAGCGGGTCTTTAGCGAGGAGGATGTTCCTCGTGATCCTGGCATGTTCGGCGGCCTTACTCGTCGCAGGTTACTCGGGGTCTGAGACCTCGACATCCGGAGCGCCCCAAGAAGGAGAGGCGGAGCCTCCGGCCGCCCGGCCCAACATAATCTTCCTCCTTGAGCGCTTACTCCCTCCCGATCGCCCCTTTGGGGCCGCTGCCTGGACCCGGGGCTAGACAAGCCTTCTAGGGCGCTTCATCGTAGAAGTCGTTCTGACAGGCTGGATTACTATTCACACCGGCAGCAAAACTCTTGGAAGGGAGAAGACGACGATGATCCAAGGCGTGCAGGTTGTATCGGTGCCGGTGAGCGACCAGGATAGGGCCAAGTCCTTCTACACGGACACCTTAGGCTTTGAGCTGCGAACTGAGAACGTCTTCGGTGACGACATGCGCTGGATCGAGGTGGCTCCGCAAGGCTCCACGACCTCGCTGACCCTGGTTACCTGGTTCGAAGCCATGCCCCCCGGCTCACTACAGGGTCTCGTGTTGGCGGTGGATGACGTCCGCGCCACCTACGAGGAGCTTCTCGCCGAGGGCGTCTCATTCGACTTCTCGCCCAGGGAGATGCCCGGAGGGCTTCAAGCAGTGTTTCGCGACCCTGACGGCAACGGCTTCGTCATCGCAGGTCGGTGAATAAGGGCAATAAAGAGCTTGCGCCTACAGAGGGTAGTGGGGTTGCCCCGTTGCCTCTAAGGCTGCTAAGAAGCCTTAAGAGTCATAGGAAGCTATCTCATAAATGGCTTCCGGGAGTTTTCGCGAAAGTAGATGTTTGTAGGCGCGCTGCTCCTTCGATGCGTCTCCTGGGGTTGAACTAGCCGTGAGGGTGGATCGCTTAGCCGTTCATTTGCCTCCAACATGGATGGCGGGGCGCCGCTCGTAATCCGGCTCCGCCTCCCTAAGCACCTCGTGGGTGACCGGGGCGATGTCCCCCTCTCCGAACAGCACGTAGCGGAACAGGTACACGAGGGGGTTGCCCTGGGTCCAACCAAAGTAGCAGTGCGGTGTCTTGCCGGTCGTGTCGCGCAGGTGCAGCAAAAGGGCAGCGATGGCATTCGGCACGGTAGAGCTCTCAGCGCGCAGCACTTTATTGCCGTTGATCTCCACGCCCCTCACCTCCAGCACTTCCTCAAATTCGGAAGGGTCGGCTATGTCTATCTCCAGAAAGAGGACCGGCACGTCCGCGGGGATGTGGTTGTCCTCGCGCTGCTTTTTTTCGCTCGAGGTGTATTCCTCGGAATCGTCGCCCGTTTCATGGGGCCGATGGGCGAGAAGGTGTATATCCCCGGCTTCACTAATTTCGTCGACGAATTCCTGAGCTGCTTCGTCGAGTTCTATCCTCTCCGTCCGCAGTTCGGTCGTGCGCCACAGCCGCGAGATGACGGAAGTGACGACGATCGCGCCGATGAAGAAAGAGGCTATCATAATGCCGTCGGGGCGCTGTATCTCGTTTGCCACGAGAGCATAAACAAACACGGCGGTGACCAGTCCGAACGCGAGCGTTGCTCGTTTCGATCCTGCCCGCCAGGCGGTCAGCGCCACGGCGAAAGCGCCAGAGGTCATCATCGCCAGAATGCCGGTGGCGTAGGCTCCGGCCTGTGCGTCCACGTCAGCGTCGAAGATAATCGTGATCGCTATAGCGGCGGCGATATAGATCAGCACCAACGGCCTTATGGCCCGCGCCCACTCGGGCGCCATGCCATAGCGGGGCAGGTAGCGGGGCACGATGTTCA
>JALZEL010000017.1 GCA_030862075.1 Actinomycetota bacterium
CGCTCTGGTGTCTGGCTCACGACCTAAGCTGCCCCTTCAACCAGTCTATATTCTGCTGGAGAGCGGCCATCGTCCGGCGGGGCTTGGGATCCAGCCCCCGCAACCTGCCTGCGCCCGCCAAGGCGAGGCCTCCCCCGATCAGGAGCAGTATAACAGAGTCGATGCCCGCCGAAACCCACAGCGGAAAGCCAAAAACCTCGTTCATGAGGTACATCCCGGCCAGGAGGAAGAAGGCCAAGAACAAGAGCAGAAACACTGCCCCTGTCACCATCAGGCCGACAGCGATGCCAGCCTGTTTGCCGACGGGTGCGAGCTCCGTGCGGGCCAACTCGACCTGCTTGTTGACCAATTCCTGCAACTGCGGCCTTAGTGCATCCAGTATCTCCTTGATGCTCCTGTCGGAGGGCGGGGGACCCTCCCTCAGCTCCCTGGAGAACCTCTCCACCCGTTCCTGCTGCTCCGTCACCTAGCACCCCTTCCTCTCTTGAACCTCAGAACCGTAAGATCCGGCATCATACCCCCTCCTCTACGCCGGCAATCTTCTAGTTCAACATATCATAAGGCACTTATAGTATAATATTTCTTGCTGTGCCGCTAGGCGCCGGTGCTTAGAGATCCTCTGCGTTCGAGAAGGGGGCACGTGGGCGGCTTGGCCGGAGGCAAGGAGGAGAGCTGAAACTCTACGAGGCTTTGGGCATAGTGAGGGGCGATGTCGTCGCTTTCGTGGGGGCCGGGGGGAAGTCTAGCGCGATCCTCCAGGCGGCCCGCGAGCTTAGGGAGGAGGGTGTCAAGGTCCTCGTCGCCCCGACCACGAAGATGCTCGTGAGTGAGGCCCAACGAGTAGGCACCATCCTGACCTCCAAAGATGGCGACGGGCTGCGCTCGAAGGCCGCGGAGATCCTCGCCGGCGAAGGAGCCGCCGTCGTCGGGAGCACCATCTTCTCGAAGAAACGGCTTGGTGGCGTCGAGCCCTCGTGGGTGCCGGTTCTGGCTCCGGAGGATGGGGTGACGCTCGTGGAGGCCGACGGGTCCCGCCGCCGACCACTGAAAGGAACAGCGGTGCACGAGCCCCTCGTACCCGAGGGAGCTACGCTCGTGGTCGCCGTGGGTGGCGTCCGGGCGCTGGGCGAGCCTGTGGACGAGGAACACGTCCACCGCCCGGAAGTCTTCTCGGAGATCACCGGCACGGGCCCGGGACACACCATCGACGCCGAAGCCTTCGCCCGGGCGCTCCTCGCCGGGCTCCGAACCGTCCCCTATAACACCCGCCGGGCAGCACTGCTCGCTGACGTCGAGCCCGGCCGTAGCATGTCCGACGCCTCTACCGTCGCGCGCGGACTCTGGCGAAGCGGCGTGAACAACGTAGTCCTGAGCTCCCTCCCCAAGGAGACGCCAGGCCGGGTCTGGGCACTCTAAGACCCAAGCCCTGTGACCGCTCGCCTGCCGTGCGACAAGTATGTTATGACGTCGCACAAAAATATAACGATCTGTATGAGGAGGTAAGGCGTGGCCCTGTGGCTAAAGGTGGATTAACGGAGCGGGGTGCCGATCTAGTGCAGCTCGTGGAGGGGGTGAGGCACGCGTTGGGGGTGGGGACGTTGCGGGCGGGGGAGAGGCTGCCGATGGTGCGGGCGTTGGCGAGGGAGTTAACGGTTACTCCCAACACGGTAGTCAAGGCGTACGGCGAGCTGCAGCAGATGGGTTTGATCGAGAGCAGGCCTGGGGTCGGGACCGTGGTCGTGGCGAATACCGGGGAGGCGGTGCGCAAGCAGCAGGTAGAGGATCTCTACAAGCGGCTCGGTGCGCTCGTGTGCGACGCGGTGGGCCTTTAGGTGACGGAGGACGACCTCTGGGAGCGCTTCGAAGTGGAGTTCGAGCGTTTCCACGGGCGGGCGATGAGTGGTGGGAAGGCGTGACGAAGGACCCAGGCGGCAGCGGATTCGCTAGGCCGCAGAAAAACTCTTCTCGTGGCGGGTATCGGTGTCGGGGGTGTCACACGCTAGAATAGGATACCAAGATAGCAGCGATCCATAACAACGGAGAGAGGAGGCGCCGTGAGCGTAGCCCAGAGGTTCGAAGGCCTCGAGGAGGAGGTTCGGGAGAGCTTCGCAGAGGACATAATCGCCCTCAGGCGCGACATTCACAGAGAACCCGAGCTCGGCTTCGACACTAAGAAGACCGCCGAGAAGGTGCTCGCTGCTCTCGAAGGGTTGCCGCTGGAGATAGAGAGCGGCGTTGCCGAGAACGGTGTCGTGGCCACCTTAAAGGGCGAGGGCGACGGCCCCACGGTGGCCTTGAGGGCCGATATGGACGCGCTGCCGATCCACGAGGAGACGGGTCTACCGTTCGCTTCGGAGACGGACGGCAAGATGCACGCCTGCGGCCACGACGGCCACACTAGCATGCTCGTCGGCTCCGCCCGCGCGCTCTCTCAAGAACGCCTGCGCGAACGTCTGAGCGGCACCGTCAAGTTCGTCTTCCAACCCGCCGAGGAGGGTTATGCTGGGGGTCGGGCGATGGTCGAGGAGGGGGTCACCGACGACTTACGTTCGATCTTCGCGCTGCACCTGTGGCCGGGGTTGCCGCACGGGACGGCGGCAACGAAGGCCGGACCCATAATGGCCGCCGCCGACGCCTTCGAGCTGACGATCAAGGGCACGGGCGGTCACGGAGCCATGCCGCACCAGACCGCCGACGCCGTCGCCATCGCCGCCCAGGTCGTGACGGCCCTGCAGACCATTGTTTCGAGGGAGGTGAACCCGGTCGAGCCCGCGGTGCTGACGGTCGGGGAGATCGGGGCCGGAGCCGCCTTCAACATCATCCCCGAGACGGCGCGCCTCGGCGGAACGGTCCGCACCTTAAATAACGACCTGCGCGAAAAGATGCCGGAGCGCATAAAGGAGCTAGCCCGCGGCGTGGCCAAGGGCATGCGCGGCGACGCCGAGCTCGGCTACCGTTTCTCCTATCCCGTGACCCGCAACGACGCTGGTGCCGCCGGGCTCGCTTTGGGCGTAGCCGGCGACCTATTCGGCGAGGAACGCGCCGTAGAGCTCGCCAACCCCTCGATGGGCGCCGAAGACTTCGCGTTCTTCTTGGAGAAGGTGCCGGGCGCATTCATCTGGCTCGGCATCGGGAACGTCTCGGGACTGCACACCTCGCAGTTCTCCTTCGACGAGGAGATACTCTCGCAGGGGTCGGCGCTCCTCGCAGCACTGGCGCTAGAATCCCTGTCGGAATAGCCGTCAGCAAAACCCTGACACCCGAGTGCTAACCGCTTCATTCCCCCGGCGGGTTGACGAGCAGATCGTAGGCCTCGGGGCCGGCGAGGAGCAGCAGGATCAGGATCGCGGCTCCCAAGGGGGCGAGCGTGGAGGCCGCCGCGCGCCTCCAGCTTATAAACAGCATCTCTTTGACGGCGACGGTGGCGACGTAGAGGCCGTAGGGGATCGCCACGAAGGGGGCGAAGGGGATCCAGAGCACGAACCCTATCGCCGTCGCGTAGCCCAAGGCCCGGAACACGGGGCCGAACTTGCGCCTCGACGGGGCGCCGTCGAGGATCGTGAGGACGAGAGCTGAGAGCCCCGCGACGAGCAGGGGCGCCAAAACGAGCGACGCGACTAGCCCCGGGAGCGCCGCGTACAAGAGGCCGTAGTTGAATTCGAGGCGCCAAAGGAACCGCAAGAGCTCCCCTAGGAGGAGGTTCAGGTACAAAATGGTGGCGGCGAAGAGCGCCGGTCTCACCGGGCCACCGTCCGGATCGAGCCTCCCGAAGAACTTCCCCGGCGAGAGCCAGACCTCGCGCAACACGTACCTAAAACCCTCCGACGAGTGGGGACCCGAAGGTTCGTCTCGGCGCAGCATCCGACGCTACCCCGATCCCTGCTCATCGTTGCGAACGACCTCGCCTACGCGGGTCTCCAGAGTAAGTTCCCTGGTGTCTTCGGACGGGAGCCGGGCGTATATGCTGCCCGTCTCCACTATCACCCAGCCACCGCCGGAGAAACGCCCCGAAAGGGTTACGTCGCCTGTCTCGACGCGCGTCTCCAGGATGCCGACGACGAGGTCTTCGAGCTCCACATCGCCGGCATCGACCGTAATCTCGGCGTTGCCGGTCTCGGTGCTCACCCCTTCGAGCGCCACGTCCCCCTGCGGCGCCTCGACCGCGACGGGGCCCCGGACGTCGTTCACGGAGATGTCGCCGCTCTCCGCGCGGACCCTGACCTCCCCGTCCAAGCCCGAGACCTCGACGTCCCCTGCCGAGGATTCGATCTCGACGACGCTCCCGGGCGGGACCCTGACGTCGTAGTCGGCGCCGGTCCCGCGGCCGCCTTCGGAGGAAATCTCCACGGTCGAGCCGTCGTTGGTAACGTCCACCGGGACGCGGTCGGCGTTCTCCTTGGCGGCGGTAGGGTTGGAACCGCGGGCGTACCGCTCCGCCGTTATCTCCACGTTCTCAAGCCCCCCGACGCCCTCGACTCTCACCCATCCTGCCCCGTTCGTAAGGCGCACCACAGGCTCCGCCCCCGACTCGACCGAGTCCTCGAAGACGCTATTGCCGCCGACCCGATCCCCGTACGAGCGCCACAAGAGGAACACCCCGACCACGAGCGCGAGCAGCAAAAGACCGACGACGAGGGGCACCGGACCAAGACGACTGACGAACCGACCGCGCTCCCCTCTTTCCTCCGGCACCTTCGGGAGCCCCTCGTCGGGCGGCCCATCGGGCGGCCCTCCGGATGCCCCACCGTTCGCTTCGTTCTCAGGCCTAAAGTTCACCTACGAGTTTCTTGATTCCGGGGATGCCTTGCGTGCGGGCCGTGATCGAGACGGCCCTCTGCCCACAGCTGATCGCTGTCTTTCGTAAGCTTCTCGATGAGGCGCTTGACGGTGCCCTCGAAGAGTACGAGCTCGTTGTCGATTTCGGACTCGGGGATGCGTTCCTCGCGGGAGCGTGCTCCTGTGGCGCGTGCACGAAAGTGGGCCTTACCACCAGGCCCGGGGCGGCGGCGCTGTCCGTGAGCTTCACGGTCCTACGCGGCCGTAGAGGTCTTCGAGGCGGACGATGTCCTTCTCGTCGAAGTGCCCTAGGGAGACCTCCAAGATCCTCACCGCTCGCTCCCCCACGCACGAGAGCCTGTGCACCGTCTCCCTGGGTATGTAGAGCTTCTCCCCGGGGGAGGGGTAGAGGACCTCCTCGCCGAGCTCCACCTTCGCGCCGGCGTCGAGGATGACCCAAAGCTCGTCGCGCTTGTGGTGGTACTGGCTGGAGAGGACGCCGCCGGGTACGACGGTTATGATCTTGACGGTGGAGGGGACGTTGTGGGTGTACTGCTCGAAGCGGCCCCAGGGCTTCTCTACTTTTACCGAGGGTGGCCTGCTGCTGTCCAAGTACGCTTCCTCATTCATCCGGGGGCAGTTTAAACTATCCATCCCTCTTTTGGGAGATCGCCCGCGTCAGGAGAAGTTAGGTATCACCTCCCTGGCGAAACGCTCCACCATCTCGGGCTCGTAGGCAACGCGGGGCAGGTAGACCTGGAAGTAGTTGACCCCGGTCTCGATCATCGGCTGCAGCCTCTCGGAGACCTCGTCGGCCGTGCCGACCACGAACCGCCTGGAGTACTCGTCGTAGCTCGTGCCGCCCCGGGCGAGGGCTGTGGCCTCTGCGGGGTCTTCGCCCTCTTCGAGGAGGTAGACGTTGACGGAGGTGGAGCGTGTGATCTCCTCGTAGTCGCGCCCCAAGTCCTCGCAGTGCCCGCGCAGCACACCGAACTTGTGCTTCAGCTTCTCCGCATCGCCTACAACGTTGCAGGCGTCGGCCCACCGCGCGACGAGCCTCAACGTAACCTTCTCGCCGCTGCCCCCGATCCAGAACGATGGGTGAGGCTTTTGCACCCCTTTGGGTTCATTTATCGGCTTGTCTATCTGGTAGAACTCGCCCTCGAAGACGGGCTCGTCCTCGGTCCACATCCTGTGGACGATTTCGCAGGCCTCTTTGAAAGCGCGCATCCTCTCGGGAACCTCGGGGAAGCCGTACCCGTAGGCGCGCCACTCGTGTTCGTACCACCCGGCGCCTAGGCCGAACAGCAGGCGCCCGTTGCTCATCACGTCCACCGTCGAGGCGACCTTCGCCAAAAGCGCCGGGTTGCGGTAGCCGTTGCAGGTGACCATCTGACCGATCTTGATCCGTTCGGTGTCGCGGCTGAGCCCCGCGCTGATCGTCCAACACTCGAAGGTCGTCTCCTTCTCGGGTGTAGGGACGGTGTGGAAGTGGTCGTAGACCCAGATCGAGTCGTACCCACCGCTCTCTTCGGCGACCTTCGCCACCCGGGTCATTGCCTCGTATTGCTCGACGGGATCCTCTATCTCGACCAGGTCCATCCGCCAACCCTGCGGAACGAAAACGCCGAACTCCACCGCCACGCGAAACCTCCTTGCTCTATGGTCCCCGGCCGCACCCATCATACCCCCGATGCGGGCCGTATTGCCGGACGTACTTTAGGGCCAAATCCTCAACTCCTCTTCGGTCCGTCCGGCGTCGATGGTGGTGTGTCTTTCCGAGCCTGTCGCCGAGGCGAGGTTGACGGCGAGCGTCCCGTCCATCGGAAGTTCCCAGGCGACCTCGGCCCCTCTTTCCGTACGCAGGAACGCGCCTAGTTCTGTGTACGACTGGTCCGGCACCAATAGCTCGAAAGCGACGTCGCCGTCGAAGTCCCCGCGCGAGCCATGTCTAGGTTGCGGCTGTAGATGCGGTGCGTGGTGTAACCGGAGACGGACGCCGCAATCTTCAGCTCGCCGGTCTCGAAGTCCGGCCTGTAGAACTCGATCTTACCGCCGGCGTGGTGCATGCGGATCTCCGCGAGCTCGACCTCCCCGCCCTGATCGAATGGACCCGCGGCCAGGAGGTGCCGCCACCTCATCCCCTCCCCGATAAAGGTGCCAGCCGCCGCGAGCCGCCCGCCGGGCGGTAGACCGAGATCCTCGTCCCCTCGCCCGCGGCGCTCTCGGTGACAGCCAACAGCTCCTCTACTCCGTGGCTCGAATCACAGCGGTGCGAGCGCTTCGAACACCCCGCCAGACTCCGCCCGGAAGCTCTCGACCGTGTCTTCCCCGGGATTCAGCACGCTTACGCTCTCGGCCTCTAAACCGTCGCCGAGTACGCCGCGGACGTAGCGTTCGGTGGGCCCTGAGAGCACGGCTGCTTTCCCGTCCCTGTTTAGCATGGGGCGAGCGTCCGAGAGTGCCCGATTGGCAGCTCTACTCCGGGTTCTTCCAGGAGCCGGCCGTTATCTGTGACGGTGAGCAGGCCCCTGCCGAACGGCACCGGTAGCTCATCTCCGCGAGGTCTCGCCGTTCCGCGGGACGAGCAGCTCAATGCCCTCTTCGTCGGCCTCCACGACGGGGGCGTACCGGAGGAGAGCACCTCGGGGATGACGAGCCAGCGTTCCGCCTCATTGTAGGCATCGTCGAGTCTAAGGTTTCGACCCGGCCGTCGGCGAGGGCCACGACCCAGGCGATGTCCTCTCCAGCTGGCACCCCGACGAGCCAGGCGGGCTGCCCGCCGAGATACGTCAACCTGGCGTTAGTCGGGAAGTCCCCTTCGCCCCCACTAACCGGTTACCGGAGGGCTGACCGTACGTGCATCCATAGGTTGGGACAGCGCCTTCCGGGAGAGCAGCGGTCGTCCCTTCCTGCGTGGTCGTTTCCTCGCCCGTCCCTGGTGTCTCGGTTTCGGATCTCGCACAGCCGGTGATCCAGCCCAGAATCACGAGCGTCAGGACCAACACTGCCGGGGGCCGGATTTCAGGGTCGGGCTACTCCTTCGAGAGGCAGGTCTTGCCGTCGGCGTTGCGGGCGACGACGAAGAGCAAGTCGGAGAGGCGGTTGATGGCCTTTGACGCATCGGGGTGCTCCTCGGCGTAGCCGGCGGCGACGAGGCTACGCTCCGCGCGACGCACCACCGAGCGGGCGACGTCTAGAAACGCCCCGAGCTTCGTCTCCCCGGGCACGACGAACTCTTTGGGGATCTCCGTTCGCCCATGCCATTCCTCGAGCACCGAGTCCAGATACTCGAGGTCCTTCCTCCCGACCACGTTCTCCTCGTCGGGCATGGCGACGTCACCCATCACCCGGTAGAGGAGGCGTTGGAGCCCGACCAGCAGCTCGGCCATGTCTCCCTCCGACTCGGTGCGGGCGAGGCCGAGGAAGGAGCTGGCTTCGTCGACGTCGCCCAGGACGATGATGCGGACGTCGCTCTTAGATATTCGTCCCGCGCCGAGGAGGGTCGTGGTGCCGTCGTCGCCGCCGCCGGTCGAGACGGGCGGATTCTCTCTGTCGGTCATGCGCTGTCCTCCTTGTGCGCGTTGTTCGGACCCCGCGCGGTGGTAGAATCGCTCTTCGTGAGGGTCAGGATGAGATTCCCCTTAAACTCCGAGGGCACCCTGGGGCGTGCTGCCTCCGTCGCGGCCCGTCATCCATCTTACCGGATCGAGGGCGAGAACGGGGCCGCGAAGGCCGCGGTCGAGCTAAAGCTGCCGGAGGAGTGGCGCTCCTTGGACAACCTGCGGACGCTCCTCAAGGGCGAGCGAGGGGCCGAGTACGCGGCGGATGGCGTGTCTTTAAGCGGCGATGAGCTCTTCGGGGGCCTGGGGTGTTTCTTGCGCAAGCAGCGGCGGGGTGCGTCGGCGCGGGAGTGGTGCACTCCCGAGAAGCTCGAGGGCAAGCAGCTCTTCCCGTGCAAGCAGATCCGGGTCTACGATAACGACCACCCGACTCCGAACTCCTGGTACGCCTTCGGCGAGATGGGCGAGAGCGGCGTCTTCGAGGTGGATAAGGAGGGGTTGACCGAGAGGGTCCTCTCCGACCTCGGCCCCTGCGCGCGGTGTCCCATCCTGGACCTCGACGGGACGGCCGAGATCCTGGCCCGCCTCCCCGAGAAGATAGACCCGAACCGCGACGAAGCCTGGCGCTACAGGGGTGGCGGGCCTTTGGCGAGCTGGACCGTGGCGAAGAACAGGGAAGCGGCGCCCGAAGAGGCCATTGCCCCCGAGCCGAAGGAGGGTCTCTTCGAGCGCCTCGCCAAAAGCGTCAGGAGTGGCGGCGCCGGGGTCGTGGCGGCTTCGGGGGCAGCGCCGGGTTCGCGCAACGTGCCGGAGACTTCCTACTCGGACGTCGGCGGGATGCCCGATACTATAGCCCTCGTGCGCGAGGCAGTCGAGCTGCCGATAACCCACCCGGAGATCTTCAAGAAGCTTGGGATCCGGCCGCACAAGGGCATCCTCTTCCACGGCCCGCCGGGGACCGGCAAGACTTTGCTCGCCCGCGCGGTCGCGCACGAGAGCGGGGCGCACTTCGTGGCAGTGGCGGGGCCGGAGATACTCAACAAGTACTGGGGCCAGAGCGAGGCCCGCCTGAGGAACATCTTTGCCGAGGCCCGCGCCAAGGCGCCCGCGATAATCCTCTTCGACGAGATAGACTCCTTCGCCTCCTCGCGCGACATGATGAGCGAGAGCTTCGAGGCGACGCTCGTTTCCCAACTCCTCTCGCTGATGGACGGGATGAACGAGCTCGGGCGCGTGTGCGTGATTGCCACCACCAACCGCCCCTCGGCGCTCGACCCAGCCCTACGGCGACCGGGCCGCTTCGACCACGAGATCGAGATAGGCCTCCCCGACGCCGAGGCGCGTCTGCACATCCTGAAAATCCACGCGGAGGGCATGCCCACCGCGCCCGACCTCGACCTGGAGCAGATCGCCGCCTTGACGCGCGACTACTCGGGAGCAGACCTCGAAGCCCTGTGCCGCGAGGCGGCGCTCGCGTGCATGCGGCGTACGATCAACCTGCGCGATTTCGAGAAGAGGATCTCGCCGCACAAGCTGGGGAGCCTGTCGGTAACCACCTACGACTTCCGCACCGCCATGAAGCGCGTAGGTCCTTCTGTAAGACAATAGTACCAACGTTTTACCTGCAAAACCCGCACTTCTTATGGAATGGCTGTAACAACAATTCTCATACGTATGCCATAAGAAGGGAGTGAGTGGCATACAGAATGGCACACAGCGTACCCAAACTATCTGCTGTCGGGTCAGATAATGGGTCACGGCACTCCTATCAGCCTATAAGTTGGTGTTCTAAGCAACCGGGTTAGGGAATAGGATAATCATGGAAGGCAACTTCGATTCCAGAGCCTGGAAGTTCTTGCACAAGCTTTACTCCCTCGCCCACGGTAAT
>JALZEL010000028.1 GCA_030862075.1 Actinomycetota bacterium
CTTGTGCCGGGTCTCTGGAGGCGAACAGGTATGACCTGCGAAACTATGGAGAACCAAGAGGAAAAAGGGGTCAAGACCGCCGAGCCCGTCGTCCTGGAGCTACCGAGCAGTTCGGAGTACATCTTGCTCGCCCGACTGGTCGTCACTTGCGCGGGGCAGCTCGCCGGGTTCGAGCCCGAGGACGTCTACGATCTGAAGCTGGCCGTTACGGAGGCCGCCACCAACGTCATCCGGCACGCGGCGGTCGAATTCTTCCAGATCGAGTACAGGGTCCTCCCCCGGGCGGTGGAGATAACCGTCGTCGATAGGGGCGGGGGCTTCGATGTCGAGGAGCTTACCGACAAACCCGACGAGCACGGCGGCTTCGGCCTAGCGGTCATCGAAAGCCTCGTCGACGAGGTGATCGTGGACTCGACGGTGAGCGGCACGCGCCTGAAGATGATCCGGCGCGGAACACCTCCCGAGTGAATGAAAACTTAAGGTACTTTAGAGCGGCTTTCATAACGAGAGCGCCCGCGGCATCTCATAGCCGCGATGCTTTCGTTCTAGCAGAGACCTTTCAATCTACAAACAGCTCTAAGACTCACGGGCACACTTTTCCCCTCTAGCGGGTTGCGCCTGCGCGCGGCAGCAAAATATACTCCTACGCGTAATAAATATGCCGTTTGTATGCCGTTTACTGGCGTCGACCAGGGAGGGTCTTGCAACAGGTCAACGCGGGCAACAAGGCGCTAGCTAACTACCGCAGTATAGTCCGGCGAGAGCTTTACGAGGAGCTACAGGACCTTTCGGAGCGCCTGAAGGGCGTCCGGGTTTTGCACGTGAACGCCACGAGCTTCGGTGGGGGCGTCGCGGAGATCCTGTACACCCTGGTGCCGCTCATGTGTGACGTGGGCCTCCAGGCGGAGTGGGGCGTGATGTTCGGGGCGGAGCCCTTCTACAACGTCACCAAGAACTTCCACAACGCTCTGCAAGGAGCCCCGTACGAGTTGAGCATCGACGCCCGCGCCATCTATGAGGAGTACAATCGCCAGTCGGCTAAAGCCTTGGAGAACGAGTGGGACATCGTCTACGTGCACGATCCTCAGCCGGCGCTGCTCAAGCATTTCTCGGGCGGGCTCTCGCCCGAGACGAAGTGGATCTGGCGCTGCCACCTAGACACCTCGACCCCTAACCGCGAGGTCCTCGACTACCTCTCCCCGTACATAAAAGACTACGACGCCCAGGTCTACACCATGGAGGAGTACACCCCGCCGAACCTTGATCTTCCCGGGTTGGTGATCATACCCCCGGCCATAGACCCCCTCTCGCCGAAGAACATGGCCCTCTCGGCCGACGATGCCAGCTTCATCACCAACCAGTTCGGCGTGGACGCCGAGAGGCCTTTTATCCTCCAGGTCTCGCGCTTCGACCCGTGGAAGGACCCTTTAGGCGTCATAGACGTCTACCGCATGGTGAAGGAGGAAATCCCTGAGGTCCAGCTCATGCTCGTGGGCTCCATGGCTCACGACGACCCCGAGGGCTGGGACTACTGGTACAAGACCGTCAACTACGCAGCGGGCGACAAGGACATCTTCCTCTTCTCAAACCTCACCAATGTCGGCGCCATCGAGGTCAACGCCTTCCAGTCCGTGGCGGACGTGGTGATTCAGAAATCCATCCGCGAAGGTTTCGGACTCGTGGTGACGGAGGCGCTCTGGAAGGCCAGGCCCCTGGTCGCCTCGCGCGCGGGCGGCATCCCGATGCAGGTCGTGGACGGGGGAGGTCTGCTCGTGGAAGACATACCGGAAGCCGCGGTCGCCTGCACCAAGATCCTCAAAGATCAGGCGTTTGCCCGCCAGATGGGCTATCGCGGTAAGAAGCACGTCAGGAAACACTACTTGACCCCCCGCCTCCTGCGCGACGACCTCCTCCTCTTCGCTAAACTGCTCGGCATGTAGACACGAACGCCGCGAGGAGGGATACGATGGTTGCACAAAACGCAAACACCCGGTTCGTCATCGTCTCGAACCGGGGACCGGTTACCTTCTCTCGGGACGAGTCGGGCGAGCGCGGCTACTCCCGCGGGGCCGGCGGGCTCGTCACGGCCTTGAACGCCGTCTCGCGCCGCCAGGAGGACGCCGTCTGGATCGCCTCGGCCCAGAGCGAAGAGGACGCGCGCGTTGCCGAGGAGAGCTTCGAGGAGGGCACACCCTACGAGGTCGAGGGCCTGAAGGTGGTGCTCGTCGAGCACGCAGAAGAAGCATACGACCTTATGTACAAACGCCTGGCCAATCCTCTGCTCTGGTTCGTCCAGCATGGCCTTTACGACCTCCCCTACGTCCCCGCTTTGGGCGACGATACGCGGAGGGCCTGGGAGGAGGGCTATATACTCGTCAACAAAAACTTCGCTGAAGCCGTGGCGCGCGTCCTCGAAAGCTCGGAAGGAGATGAGGAGCCTGTGATCCTCGTCCACGACTACCAGCTCTACATGGTCCCGCAGTTCTTGCGAGAACGCCTGAAAGGAGACGCCTTCGTCTCCTTTTTTGTCCACATTCCATGGCCGGATCTCGAGTGGTGGCGCGTCTTGCCGCGGTACGTGCGAGAAGGCATCCTAAAAAGCCTCCTCGAAGCCGACATCGTCGCTTTCCATACGAAGGGCTACGCCCGGAACTTCGTCCGCACGGCCCGCGGGGTGCTAGGGGTGGAGGCGGACGAGGCGAAGGGTGTGATCCATCCCGGAGAAGGCCGCGAGGTGTGGGTGCGTCCGTACCCGATCTCCATAGACCCAGACGAGTTCGAGGAGCTTGCCCAAGGTGAGGAGGTCATAAAAGAGGAAGGGTCTATAAAGAACCTCCCTGGCAAACTCCTGCTCCGCGTGGACCGGATGGACCTCTCGAAGAACATCGTCCGCGGCTTTCAAGCCTACGACCGAATGCTCGAACGTTACCCGAAGATCCGGGGAGAGGTCACCTTTCTCGCCCGGTGCCAGCCCTCCCGGGGCGACATCCCCGAGTACGCTAGGTACGCGGAAGACATCCAGGAAACTGCCGACGAGGTCAACCAGAAATACGGCACGGGCTCCTGGGAACCCATCGTGCTCTCTATGGAGGACAACTTCCCCCTCTCCGTCGCCGCCTACAAGAACTACGATGCCCTCCTCGTCAACGCCGTCCGCGACGGCATGAACCTCATCGCCAAAGAAGCCGTCGTCGTCAACGAAAAGAACGGTGTCCTCGTCCTCTCCGAGAACGCCGGCGCATACGAGGAGCTAGGAGAGCACGCCCTCACCGTCAACCCCTTCGACCTAGACGAACAGGCCGACGCCCTCTACGAAGCCGTCACCATGCCCGAAGCAGAGCGCCGACACAAAGCCGAAGCCCTCAAGAAGACCCTCTTGGACAACACCATAGAAGAGTGGGCCGAGGCACAGCTAAAGGACATAGCAGACCACAAAGAGCAGTGCAAGTGAAGGGGGAGCCATAGCTACCTCTTCGAGTGCCGGGAGCGGCACGGGAAGGCCCGCTGCCGTCTATTGAGGCTTGCGGCCATCTCTGTGGGGCTGACAAATTTGGTCGTTATGGCCGGGCTGTTTGGCAACCGTTCCCTTCCCCGAAAAGCAGATGCGTTGTGGAACGAAGCTCTCCCCGTGCTCTCTACAGTGGTCGCCGGGCTCGTGACCTCAGAGCTTATTCTGAGGTGGTTCAGGTAACAGGTCCTCGCGGAGAAGGTCTCCGACCGCTACGCCACTGTGGTAAGTGTAGTTGGATTCGGCGCTACGCTGATGGGCGGGCTGATCGCTGTTGTGCTCACGCTCAACAGAGTGTTGGTTCAAGGACCGCTCACGATGCCCGGATGGGTACTGGCACCGTTAATGGTAGGCCCTTTTGGTTTTCCGGTCGGGCTGATACTAGGACTATTCCTCGCCTTTCCTGTGGTGGCCATCCTCGGACGGTTCAGGGATCGAACCTAGCCTTCACCCGCCAGCGCCCGCAACACCTTCCCGACCTCTTCGACCCCGTCCACGGCCAAGTCGGCCTCGGAGACGATCTCCGGTGGCCCCTCCTCGCTCTTTACCCCGATTCGCAGCGTCTCCGAGAGCACGCCCTCCTCGCGCAACTTCTCGAGCTCCCGGAAGGCGTCGAGGTCGGTGGTATCGTCGCCGATGTAGAGCGCCTTCTCGGGTTCGTACTCCTCGACGAGCTTGCGGACAGCCGTTCCTTTGTCGGCGCGGACGGGGGGCCGAGCCTCGACCACGCCGCGTCCTACCGTGACCCTCAGCCCCAGCCGCTCTCCCTCGCGCCCGACAAACTCTTTGCACCGCTCCCCGACCGCTGGTGAGACGTTCCGGTAGTGGACCGAGGCCGTGACCCCCTTCTCCTCGACGAAGGCGCCGAGAGGCTCCAGCTCCTCTTGCGCCTTCCTTTCGAGCTCCTCTACCTTTTCCTTGTAAGGTGCAGCCTCGGGGACGACCTCCACCTCGCCTGAGCGCAGAATCTCGAACCCGTGGTTGCCGTAGTACACGATCTCCTCAAGCCCTACGAGCCGCAGAGCGTCCTCGGCCGTCCGGCCGCTGACGCCGGCCACGACGCGGTACTTCTCGCCCAGACGACGCAAGAGTTCCCGCAGTTCCTCGGTGACCTCCGCTTCGTCCGGTGTCGGAACGATGGGGGCGAGCGTCCCGTCTATGTCTGTGAGAACGGCGACCGTGTACGGGTCCTGGCTCCAGTTCCTAAGCTGTTGCCACGCTTCCTCGCTCACCGCAGGGAAGACATCTATCGGGGACGCGCCTCGCCGGAGACTAGCACCACCCGCAGGTCGTTGACGTTCGTGCCCGTGGGACCGGTGCTGACCAGAGCATCCCCAGCCTTCAACGCTGCGTACGAGTCGTTCTCGTCGAGGGCCTCGGCCGGTTCTACGCCGCTCTCGCGGATACGGGCAGCGGAAGCGCCGGTTACGAGACCCCCCGCGGCGTCGGTCGGGCCGTCGTTCCCGTCGGTGTCCACGGCGAGTGCCGCCCAACCCTCGATGCCCTCCAGCTCGATGGCCAGAGCCAGGGCGAACTCCTGGTTGGGGCCGCCCGTACCCTCCCCGCGCACCACGACCGTCGCCTCCCCGCCGGTGACGAGGGCGCACGGCGGGGCCAGGGGGTTGTCGCTCTCCAGGACCTCCTTTACGATCGCCGCGTGGAGGCCGGCCACGTCCCTCGCGTCCCCAGTGAGGTACGTGGACAGCAGGAGGGGCTCGTAGCCGAGCTCGCGGGCCTTCTCTGCCGCGGCAGATGCCGTGAGGCGCCCGCCGCCGACGATGAGGTTCGTGAGCTTCTCGAAAGCCTCGTCTCCAGGCTTGGGCGTCTCGTGTCCTTTTTCGAGGTGGTCCGCGATGCTCTGCGGCGGCTCGATCCCGTACCGCTTGAGTATCTTCCTCGCGTCTTCGAGCGTCGTCGGGTCCGGGGCGGTGGTGCCGCTGCCGATGGACGAAGGCTCGTCGCCGACGACGTCCGAGAGCAGGAGCGCCGCGACGCGGGCGGGCGCCGCCTTGCGCACCAGGCCACCGCCTTTGAGCGTCGAGACGTGCTTGCGGACGGTGTTGATCTCCTCGATCTCCGCCCCGCTCCTCAAGAGCGCTCCATTCAGGGTTTTCAGGTCCTCGAGGGAGATGCCGGGCGCCGTATCCGCGAGGAGCGCCGACGCCCCGCCGGAGACGAGGACCAGGAGGAGATCATCGTCCCCAAGTCCTTCCAAAAATCCTTCTGCCTTCTCTGCCGCCTGGACGCTCCCTTCGTCGGGCTCCGGGTGGCCGGCGGTGACGGCCTCGAAGGAGGATGATGGCTCCTCGTGGCCGCCCTTGACCACGCACAAGCCGCCGTCCAAGGCATCTCCCAGGATTTCTCCAGCGGCCCGGGCCATCGCCCCCGAGGCCTTACCCACCGCCAGCACGAAGACGCGTCGCGGCTCGAAGATTTCGTCCCCGACCATTACGCGCCCGTCTTCTACGTCTAAGAACCGGCGCATGGTCCTCCCGGGCTGCGCCGCCGCGAGTGCCGCGTCCAGGATCTCTTTAAGCTCTCCCTTCACAAAGAGGCATCATAAACGCTCGGACGCTACCCCGCACGAGAACAGTCTTTGGCAAGGCGTGGAGGAACTGGCCCCTTACGGGAGAAGAAGGAAAAAATCCTCTCTCACCTGCGTTGTTGTATGCGCCGCTGGACGTCCTCGATGTCAAGCTCTCCGCTGATGTAGCTGCCGACGAAGTACCCTATGACGGCGAATAGCAGGACGACGATCGTCTCCTCGAAGCCGATCTCGAACAAGAAGAACACCACGAGCGCGCCGATGATGGCCCCCAGCACCTTGTAGTTAAGCGTGATCATAGTACTCCCTTCCTAAGACGCGGTTCCCCGCACCGTGACTTCGACGTCTTTTACGGGCACTTGCTGCTCTTCGAGGACCCTCCGGATGTTGTCCCGGGTGCGGCTCGCGAGCTCGGTGAAATTCTGTGTCCTCGAGACCTGGATGTCGCACATCACCTCGTAGCGGCGATCGTTATCGGAGGCCAGGCGGCAGCTGGGGTCGGTGGCCCCGACCTCCCTGGCCGCGCCTTCCGCGAGGTGGCGCACAGCCTGGGCTGTGACGACGGTCTCCTGGCCCGGCTTATCTTCTATATAGGCCCTCCTCGCGACCGGACGTCCAAAGGTGAGCTCCCGTAAAAGGAGGAGCAGGGCCACGAGCGCTACTAAGGCGCCGACGATACCTGCCACGATCCGGACCCCGGGGTTGAAATCTGAGACGGAGAGGCCGCCCAAAGAGTTCAGAGCGCCCCGGAAGTTGGTGTACTCGTTTACCACGTCTGCCGGGATGACGCCGAAGCCGACCAATAGCAGAAACACCGGCACGGCGATCAGGAGCAGGCTTATGATCAGCATGATCAGGCGGTTAAAGGCGTTCATTTCACCCTCGTCTGCGTCTGGCGCGGGTCGGATTCGACGATGCGCACGTTGAGGTTACTGACCGGTACGCCCAACTGGGCCAGGCGGCGCTGCACTCCTTCCTGCACTTCCGACCGGATGCTGCGGGTGTCCTCCCCCGGGCGGACGCTGCCCCTGATATCTACCCTGGCCCCCGATCTTCTCTGGGCCTTGACGGTCACGTCCGACTGGAGCACCTCGGGGTTCTGCTCGGCGGCCGTGGTGGCCTCGGTCTTAACGGCGCTCCGGGTGATGTAGGTTCCCTGTTGCATACGCACCCTCCGGGGCGCCGGTGGTTTGAGTTCGAGGATGAGCAGCACGAGGCCCAGAAGCGCGATGACGACCAGCGTGGCGACGTTGAGGGCGTTCAAATCGCGGCTCTCCACGTCCCCGACGAAAGCCTGCAGACCGTCGTAGAAGTCGCTGAGCCCCAGGGCGTTGGGCAGGTCCGCAAGATCGTAGCCAGCTATGTCGAAGGCGTAGAGCACCGTAAACACCCCGAGCACGAAGAGCCCGGCGAGCAGCAGGATGAGCACTATCCTGTTAAAGATTCTCATCCTGGACCACCTCCAGATCCTCCACCACCACCGTCGTGGCCCGACCCCCCGCCCTCGGCCTCACTTTCTCTCGGATGCGTTCGGCGAGGGCCGGGATCGGCTCGGGGAGCGGATAACGGACCACGATGTGCACCCTTACCTCGTCCGGGCCCACGACCACCCCGGTCACCTTATCGCCCGCGCCGTAGGTCGCGGCTTCGACGTAGCGCCCGGCACCCAAGGAGTAGACCCCGTTGGTGGCGAGGGCCGCTTCTGAGACAGCCCTCGCGAGTTGCAAGTCTTCGGCCAAAGCCCTCTACCGGACCCTCTGCTCCTGTTCGGCCTGCTGCTGCTCGAGCTCGCGCTGGCGCTGCTCTTGCTCTTGCTGCCGCTCTTGCTCCGGGAAGAACACGTCGTTGACCGAGACGTTGACCTCCGTAACGTTGAGGCCGACGAGGTTCTCGACGCGGTTGATGATGTTCCTCCGGACCGCCTCGGCGATCTGGGGGATGGCCTTGCCGTACTCGACCGTCAGCGTCACGTCGATCGCGGACTCGACCTCGCCGACCTCCACGGAGACCCCGCGGGACTGGCCGCCGCCGCCGACGTTGCCGCCGGTCACGCTGCTCAGGATACCGCCGATCGCCTGGGAGCTGCCGCCGCCCATCCGGACGCCGTCCACTTCCTGCGCGGCGATACCGGCGATCTTCTGGACGACGGTGTTCTCGATGTTGGTGCCGCCGCGCTCCGTCTGGAGCGGACTCTCCTGCTGCTGCCGTTGCTGCTGGGTCCTGTCTTCGCTCATGCTTTCGTTCTCCCTTCTCTAAAGACTTACGCTCGACCCGTTACCGGCGCTCGGCAAAGAGCACGCCCGGGGCCTCACGCTGCCCGGCGCGTGATCAACCGGTATATGGCCAGGAGGATGATGGAGCCCAAAGTCGCCACCAGGATGGACGAAAGGTTTATACCTGTCACCCTGGGTCCGCCCAGTAGCTCGATAACGTAGCCGCCGATCAGAGCTCCCACTATGCCGATGACGATGGTCAAGATTATCCCGCCGGGGTCCGGCCCCGGCATAGCGATCTTGGCCAGTATCCCTGCGATCAGCCCTACTATGATCAAGCTCACGATGCCCACGGTTATCTCACCTCCCCCTTGCCATTCATGCTCTCCACGCCAGCTTCGCTAATATCGCTCAGTGTAGCATTACGCGCTTCATCGAAGAGTTCTACCCCCCCGCCGCGCGCCATAAACGCCTTGCAGGCGAAATTCCCGATAGAAACGGCAAGCTCTCCTACTCGGACACCAGGAAGGCCAGAGCGAAGAGGGTCGCCACGCCGTAGAGCAGGGGGTGTACCTCGCCGGGCTTGCCGCGGGCGAGCTTTATGAGCACGTAGGAGATGAACCCGAAGCCGATGCCGTAGGAGATGTTGAAGGTCAAAGGTAGGGTCAGGATGGTGAGGAAGGCCGGAATCGCCTCGTCCGCCCGCTCCCAGGGGATGAAGCGCACCGCCGTCATCATCAGGAAGCCGACCACGATCAAGGCCGGCGCGGTGACGGGCGAGACG
Organism: Actinomycetota bacterium; assembly: GCA_030862075.1. Lineage (GTDB taxonomy): Bacteria > Actinomycetota > Rubrobacteria > Rubrobacterales > Rubrobacteraceae > Rubrobacter_F. Next base: position 9,051 of record JALZEL010000028.1, read on the forward strand.
AGGATGTCCTGCCCCCCTTCGGGGTTGGGGATCGGTACCGAGCCGCCTATGACCGAGATAAGGGGCGAAAAAGGCAACGCGAGCAGGAAGAGTACCCCCACCACCACGCTCTTCAGCCCCGTCCGACCTCCCTCGGCGACGCCCGAGCCGCTCTCGATGTAGCTGGTGACGGAGCTCGCGCCCGTGGCCCCGCCTCCGACCGCGGCCAGGGAGTCTACGAGCAGTATCCTCCTCAACCCCGGCGGCCTGCCCTCCTCGTCCAAAAGCTTCCCCTCCTGGCCGACCGCTATGACGGTGCCCATCGTGTCGAAGAAGTCCGTCATGAAGAGGGCGAAGATTATCGGGACCAGCGAGAGCCGCAAGGCGTCCGGCAACGCCAAGACCCCGCCGCCTATCGTGGAGGTATCGAACCTGAAGTCCACGACCCCGCTGGGTAGCGGCACGATCCCGAAGACCATACCGAGCGCTCCGGTAAGGAGAATACCGACGATGATGCCGCCCCTGAAGCCGCGGGCGACGAGCGCCAGGGTCAAGGCGAGCCCGAAGATAGCGAGCAGCACGGGTCCCTGGGTGAAGTCCCCGAGCCTCAGGTACGTTACCGGGTCCGCGGTCACCATGCCGGCGTTCTTTAGCCCGATAAACGCGATAAAGAGCCCGATGCCGACGGCTATCGCGAACTTCAAGGACAACGGGATGGCGTTCATAACCGCCTCGCGCAGGTTGGTAAGGACCAGGATCGTGACGAGCAGGCCCTCCACGATCACCACCGCCATCGCCGTCTGCCAGGGGAGCTGCTGGCCCAGGATTAGGGCGAAGGCCACGACCGCGTTTAGCCCCAGCCCGGGGGCCAACGCCACCGGGAAGTTCGCGACCAAGCCCATCGCGATGCTCGCCGCCGCCGCCGCGACACAGGTCGCGAAGAACACCCCCGACACCGAGAGACCGGTCCCTTCGGTGCCCAAGATGGAGGGGTTGACGAAGACTATGTAGGCCATCGTCATGAAAGTTGTCAGCCCCGCGACCACTTCCGTCCGAATGTTCGTCCCCCGCTCGGAGAATCTAAAGAAACCGCCCAAGATTTGCTCTCCTCTGGCGAGTGCCATCGCGCTATGTGCGCAACCAATATAGCCAGTCCGCGGTGGCGTGTCCAGAGCTTAGGTATCAGCGGTCGGTTTTGCGATCAGCAAGGTTATGGGAGGCAAGAGTTGGCGGAAGAAGCGGTACGGCGAGCTTTGGGTTACGCCTCGTCTCGCGCCGCTGGCATTCTCCTACCGCGGAGAAGCTGACGGCTGATGGCCGCCCGCTAAAGGCCCAAAATCGGCTTGTTCTTCTTCCAGACGAGCCAGGCGATGGATAGCACCCAGAGCGCGAGGATGGCCGAGTAGGCCGGGAAGATCTGGCGGTAATACTCCGGGGTGTCGCCGGTCTCTATGACCGGGATGGATTCGTCTCTGGGTAAGCCGGCCGCCTCGAGCCCGCTCTGGGTGGTATCGTGGAAGATGACGGTGCCCACCGTGGCGAGCTTGCCGCGCCAGACTCGTTCGCCGGCTTCGGTTACGTCGGGTGGCGTTTCGGCGGTCTGTATGAGCAGGTTGTCGCCGGTCTCTTCGAGGGCGAAGTAGAAGTAGGCGGCGCTGTAGCGCGAGGAGACGCCTATCCCGGACTCTGGGGTCCCGATCCTTTGCGTGTCGGGGCCGAAGTCCGGGGTGCCCGTAACCTCCACGTAGTCCCCGAGTTGGATACCCGAAGGCAGATCGCCGCGGTTGAGCTGCTCGACGGTAAGGGGTATCGGCTCGCCCTGCAGGCCATAGGAGAAGTTGGCGGCGGTGGTCGAGGCGCCAAAGGTGAAGACCAGGACGATGAACAGCCGAACGAGGAGCCAAGGGTTGCGCTTGATCCAGGCCTCAAGCCCCGGCGCTTCGTAGCGTTCGTCCAGGCGGGCGCCGTGCTCCGAGAGCTTTTGCTGGTCGCGGGTGTCCATCGCATAATTCTAACCGAAGGAGGGGAGCGGGGTAGGTGTGCTTTCACAGCGGGCTTTGCCGCAGTCTGCAGATAATGTGAAAGCGATACCGGCGGAGCGCGCTTCGGGGTGGTTTACCGGAACACGACAAGGTATGCTGGTGCCCGGAAAAAGGCGTTCGGACGGCGAAAGATCCTAGGCAGGGGTAGCGTTTTTGGAGAGAGGGCGGGACGTGCCGGAGGCGGTTTCCGAGGAGACTATCTCCCAGGAGCTTAGGCCCGATTACACTATCGTGGGGGTCATAGACGACAGCGCCGCCCTGAACAGGGCGGTCAAGGAGATCAGGGACCTAGGTATAGGCAAGGACGACCTCACGGTCATCCTCAAGCGCAAAGACCCCGACGAGACCGAGCCGTTCCCGGAGGGGACACGCTACATAGTCGTGCCCGACGATCGCCGGGGGCTAGAGGTACCGGTAGGGTTCGCTGTGGCGTTCCTGGTCCTGGGGATGTTCTTCGCGATCGCCGTGCCCTCCATAGGGGTCCCGGCGTTTCTGGTCTTCATCTCGCTGGCGGCCGTACTTTTAGCCGGTTCTTTTACGAGGGTCGGGATCCAGCCTATCCTCACGGACATGGAGGCCCCGAGGGAGGAGTCGGGGGCCTGGAACGACCAGTTTGAGAGGGGGCAGGTCTTGATCTTCGCCGTGACCGGAGAGCGGCGGCTTATACGGCCGATCCGGGAGGTCCTGCAGGAAGGTGAGGCGACCTACTACATCACGGACCGGCGCCTGGAGCCCCGGGCGGTGGGCCAGGCCGTCATGCACCGGGCGGGTCCGAGCGAGGGAGGGGACCGGTAATGGGAACCCGGGGATCCTGGAAGGAGTCGTGTAGGGGATGAGCTTGGTAACC
>JALZEL010000043.1 GCA_030862075.1 Actinomycetota bacterium
CAGCTTGCCTCCTTTCTCCCACTTCAGTTGAAGCGGGTCAACTCTATCCACCACAAGCATGATGCCAGCTCCCAAAGTCTGGGGCGAACTTCCGAGAACACTCCTTGTGAAACTGTCCGAAAAGGGGTTTTGGGGTGGTGGCTCGGTACCCTACCGAGCATGATCAGAAGAGCATACCCCACCGACCTCTCCGATGTCGAGTGGGCCTGTCTTGAGCCGTACCTCCCCACCTACGCCGGCACCGGTCGCCCTCGGGTACACTCCTTGCGCGAGATCCTCGACGCCGTCTTCTACATAGTTCGCAGCGGGTGTGCTTGGCGTCTCTTGCCGCACGACTTTCCTCCCTGGAAGACTGTCCACCATTACTTCAGGATTTGGCGCATCGACGGTACGTGGGAGCGGCTAAACGCAACACTTCGTGAGCGCTTGCGAGTACGGTTGAGGAGAAACCCACAGCCCAGCGCTGGAATAGTGGATTCCCAGTCCGCCAAGACTACTGGGGTGGGCGGAGAAGCGCGGGGATACGACGGTGGTAAGAAGGTTCGCGGCAGAAAGCGACACCTACTTGTAGATACGGAGGGATTGGTCTTGAAGGCCAAGGTCCACAGCGCCAAGATTCCCGATCAGGACGGGATCAAGTTGCTGCTGAAGGGTGTAGGAGATCGCCTTCCGCATCTCTCTCACCTGTGGGTGGATGCAGGTTACCAGGGAAGAGGTAAGGAGTGGGCGGAGAACGTGCTCGGCCTGAGCGTCGAGGTCGTGCATCGTACACCGAAACCGACGCCGGAGAAGGTCGCGAGGATATGGGCGGAGGAGTGGTCCAAAGAGGGCTGGGAGATTGATTGGCAGAAGCTGCTTCCGCGCCGGGGTTTTGAAGTCTTGCCGAGGCGCTGGGTTGTCGAACGCACTTTCTCATGGCTCTCGCATAACCGCAGGACGAGCAGGGACTACGAGCGATTGTGTGCTACTGGCGAGGCGTTCATCTACGTGGCGATGAGTCGCTTGATGGTGAGGAGATTGGCTCGCTTATGAAGCTTTTCGGACAGGGTCAGAAGAGGCTTTCTCGCAAGTAGCGGCAACCTCGCAGCCTTCGCTACAATAAGTGGAAGCGCTCTGGTGGGGAGCGTGGAGTAAAGAGGAGTGATAACCATGGCAGAAGCTACGGAATTTTCCCCTATGGGAGGACTGGACATCACGGGGTTGCAGGACGGTTTCAGGGGCGAGCTACTGCGCCCTCAAGACCCTGGCTACGAGGATGCTCGCAAGGTGTGGAACGGGTCGATCGATCGTTTGCCGGCCCTCATCGCGCGGTGCGCCGGGGTGGCCGACGTCATCGCGGCCGTGAAGTTTGCGAAGGACAATGGCCTTCTGGTCGCTGTGCGCGGCGGGGGGCACAGCTTCCCCGGCCTGTCGGTTTGTGATGGCGGCCTCGTCATCGACCTCTCGCTGATGAAAGGGATCCGTGTCGATCCGGAAGCGCGCACGGCGCGGGCTCAGGCGGGAGTGCTGCTCGGAGAGCTCGACCGGGAGACACAGGCGTTCGGGATGGCCGTCCCGTCCGGCATCGTAACGCACACTGGGCTTTCGGGACTTGCTTTAGGCGGCGGGATCAACTGGCTGATGCGCAAGTACGGACTTACCATCGACCAGCTTCTATCCGTGGATCTGGTCACTGCCGACGGCGAACTTGTCAAAGCGAGCGAGACGGAGAACCCCGACCTCTTCTGGGGGCTGCGGGGGGGAGGCGGCAACTTCGGCATCGTCACCGAGTTCGAGTTCCGTCTCAACCCGGTGGGTCCGATCGTGCTCGCTGGACCTATCTTCTGGCTTATGGAGGAGTCACCAAACGTCCTGCGTTTCTACCGCGAGTGGATAGCGGAGGCACCGGATGAGCTCATGACGATCGTAGTCCACCGGAAGGCGCCACCGCTTCCCTTCGTGCCCCGGGAGCTGCACGGCAAGCTGGTCGTTGGCGTCGTGTGTTGCTACGCGGGACCGGTCGAGGACGGGGAGCAGGTCGTTAAGGCGCTCAAGGAGTTCGGCTCGCCGGTGCTCGACCTGTGCGTGCCCAAACCCTTCCTCGCCCACCAGGCGATGTTCGATCTTTCGTTCCAGCACGGGTGGTGGTACTACATGCGCGCCTGCGACGTCGCGCAGCTCACAGATGAGGTTATCGACATCACGGTCGATCACTCACTCCGGATCAACTCCCCGCTGACGGCCTTCCCGATCTGGCAGCTCGGAGGGGCGGTCGGGCGCGTGGGCGAGGACGAGACAGCCTTCGGCGGACGCAGCGCCGGGCATACGTTCAACATCACAGCCAGTACCGAGACGGAAGAGGGCTTTGACGAAGAGCGGGAGTGGGTTAGGAACTTCTGGTCAGCCCTTGAGCCCTACCACACGAGCGTCTATGTGAACTTCCTGATGGAGGAGGGTGAGGAGCGGATCCGCCAAGCCTACGGA
>JALZEL010000075.1 GCA_030862075.1 Actinomycetota bacterium
CCCGCTTCCATGAAGGAGGTTTCTACCATAATTTCTAGCTTTCAGCCATCGGCTTTTGGCCGCCAGCTTTTGGTCGACGACCGACTTCGGTCTTCAGCCACCTTCCCCCACGCCCAGAAGATCGTGACCGCTGCTGGCTTTTTCGCGTAGCCAAACGCTTACCGCTGACGGCTAAAATTAGCGCGTGAACGAACCTGTTCAGGCGAACCTCGTCGTGCCCGGCTCCTCACTCGAGGAGGTCTTCGCCGCCCTTTTGGAGGTAGAGCGCTTCCCCGAATGGGGTTTCGGGCTGAAGGAGGCACGAGTTTTGCGAGCACCGGCGGGAGGCATCGCTCCCGGAGCCACCATCGAGTTCGCCCTGAGCGCCGTCGGCCTCACCCACCGGGTCTCCAGCACCGTCACCGCCGTCGATCTCCCGCGCCTCCTAGAGTGGCGCTACACGAACGGCGCCACGGGCTCGGGCGGTTGGACCCTCGAGGAGCTGGGGGGTGCGGTGAAAGTGTGCTTCCATACAAGCTACGAGGTGAGGCCCTTCTGGCTGGATCGCCTGGCGAACCGTCCGTTCTTCAGGGGCGTCGTGGAGGACCTGCTGAGGCGGTCCTTGCGACGCTTGGCGGAGCGCCTCGCGAGGGATTAGCTTTCGGCGGTTGATCTTAAGCTACTTCTTTTGCTGACTGCTGAACGCCGATAGCTTACAGCTCCTCTAAAGGTCCCGATCCACCCCATTGTCCCTGGTCTCGCCGTCTTCCTCCTCGTCGTTGGGTAGGCGATCGGAGAGGGGTGACGCCTCCAGGGCCTCCTCGTGCGGGACGACGGGGTTGACGTGGCGGGCGATGAGGATGCTGGCCTCGTACATGACAACCATGGGGATGGCCATTAGGATCATGCTGAACGGATCCTGGCCCGGCGTGAGGGCAGCGGCGAGGATGAAGTTCACGACGATGGCGTGTCTGCGGTAGCTCTTGAGAAACGGCGCGGTGACGAGCCCGAGCTTCGCGCCGACGTAGGTCGCCGCCGGGAACTCGAAGACTATCCCAAAGGCCAAAAGAAAGCGCGTGACGAAGCCGAGGTAGGTGTCGGCGGTAATGATCTCCTCGTACCGATCGGAGTCCCAACTGAGCAAGAAGTCTATCCCTATGGGCAGGACGACGAAGTAGCCAAACGCCACCCCCAAGAGAAACAGCGACGAGGCAAGAGCTATCAGGACGTAGGTGAACGCCCTCCCCATCTCTCCGACCGCGGGGGCCACGAACGCCCACGCCTGGTAGAGAAATATCGGGACGGTCAACAAGAAGGCGGCGTAGAGGGTTAGCTTAATGTCCGTGATGATAGGCGCGGTCACGGAAGTGAAGCTAAGTCTTCCTTCGAGCGCGGGGGCGGGATCCAGCAACGCCTCGAAGATCTGGATCCGGAAAAACCATGCAACGATGGCGACGGCGAAGAAGGCTATGGCGACCCTGATGATCCTGGACCGAAGCTCACCTAAGTGCTCGATCAGGGTCATCCGCGCTTCGTCGCGCGGGCTGGTGGCGGGGAGTCTGAGGCGGCGAGCCATCCGGCTCTTTAAAGGCTCACGGAGGGCTTAGCTTTGTTTCTGCTCGGCCTTGTCGGCCTCGGCGGAGGCATCCTTCTCCGCACGAGCGTCTGGCTCGTCCTTGCCGGAGGCGAGCTCCTCCTTCTTCTCCTCTTCGCGCTTCTCCTCGACCTCACCCTCGCCGCGGGTGCCCTTCCTGAACTCCCGTACGCCGCTGCCCAAGCCCTTGGCAAGCTCCGGGATTCGCTTCGCCCCGAAGAGCAGCAAGATGATTACGAGGGCGATTATAAGCTCCGTCCCTCCCAATGAACCTAGGCCTGGCATGCTTCTCCTCCTAAAGAACTGGCTCTACTAGTCTCCTGCATTATACGCCCTCCGCCCGCCGCGCGGATCACTGCTTCGGGGTGCCTTTTGTACCGTCGCTGGGGTCTTCGCCCTTGAGCAGGCTGTCGATGCGCTCCTTGACGGCGTCGGCCTGCTCGCCTTCGGGCTCGAGCTCGAGGTAGTAGTTCCAGTACTGAATCGCCTTGCTCTTCTCGCCAGCTTGCTCGTAGGCCTGCCCCGCCAGGAGGTACATCTGGGGCCTGTCTTCCTGGAGCTCTGCGGCGGTGGCGTAGGCGTCTCCGGCCTGCTCGTACGTGGCCTGACGCTCCTCCTCGTCCGTCAGCCCCTGCGCCTTCCTCTCGTAAGCCTGCCCGAGGTAGACCGGGATGACGGGATCCTCCGGGGCGACCCCGCGGCCCTCCTTCAAGACCTCCGTCGCCCTGTCGGTCTGGCCGTTCTCAAGGTAGAGGCCGGCCAGGCGCCTTATGATTTTGGGATCCTCCGGGTTCTCTTCGAGCTCCTGCTCGGCCCGGGCTATCTGCTCCTCGGAACCGGTCGTCTGCGCCTGCTCTTGCTGCTGCTGTTCTGAGCCGCCGCTTAAGAGGTCGAAGAGGTTGTAGTTGATGTTCGTGCCGATGCCCATGAAGATGAACGAGCCCACGAAGATCACGGCTAGCGCGATGGCGACCAGGCGCACCCAGAAGCTGATCTTGTCGCGGTCGAGCATCATGTCGGATTTTCTCCTGCTGCACTACTACGGACCGATCCGATTGTATACCAGCTCCGAACTCTCGCCAGGCGCCGCTCTGTCACCAGTCGTAGCCCGAGACTAACAGGGCAACGAGGCCAGCGATCACGGATAGCAGCCCTATTACTGCAGCGGCTGCGCTAACGCGTAAGGGCTTTGGGTTACGTGCCGAGCCGGTCGTATACCGGCTCCCCGCCGATCATGGTCGCCGCCACCCCGCCGCTCGCCGCAGCCTCCAATACCTCCGTCTCAGGGCTCTCGCCCTCTGAATCAGCCTCGATCACCGCGAAGTCAGCCCACTTCCCCACCGTTAGGCTCCCCGTCTCTCCCTCTATGCCCAGGGCTTGCGCCCCGTACAGGGTGGCTAGCTTCAGGCCTGTCTCCCCGTCGAAGCCGTGCAGTTTGACGGCGAAGAGCGTCTCCTCGAAGAGGTTCATGCTCGGGCTGCTCCAGAGGCCATCAGTCCCCATCCCGACCCTTACGCCGCGCCCGAGCATCTTTGGAACCGGCGAGACGCCGCAGCCCAAATACTCGTTAGATCTGGGGCAGTGCGCCACCGCCGCGCCGGTGCGACTCAGGATCTCGACATCCTCCTCCGAGACCCCAGTCGCGAGGTGCGCCGCGATCGTCCCCGGCCAAAGGAGCCCTATGCTCTCGGCATACCGGACCGGCGAGACGCCCTCGCCCTCCCAATCCACCTGCACCAAGCGCGCGAAGATGTCCGCCAGAAACCCGGTCCCCTTCGAGACGAACTCGTACTCCTCCGGGCTTTCGGAGAGGTGAGTGGCGAGCCGTCCCCCCCTCTCCCGAACCCTTTGCGCCGCAAGACGTGCCGACTCCGGGTCCACCGTGTACGGCGCGTGTACGCTCGCCTCTACCCCTACCCGCGGGGGTAACCCCTCGCGCAAGGCGAGCACCTCCTCTTCGATGGAGTCCACAGCCTCCTCGGGGCTCCCGAACTCGAACGGTAAGAACTCCGCGTAGACCGTTCCGGCGAGCCCGGACTCCGCGAGCTGGGGCAGGCACTCCCCATACAGCGAGGACTCGGCCATGAAGGTCGTGCCGGTCTCCATGGCCTCTTGGGCGGAGTTCCTCGCGGCCTCGGGAGTCCAGGCCGCTTTTTCGGGGAGCCTGGAGATGAGCTCCGTCATCCACTTCGAGAACGAGCCGCCCTCCGGCTCGTCGCCCCTGCGAAAGCCCAAGTGGGCGTGGGCGTTGACAGCGCCAGGGATCATCGTACAGGAGGAGAAGTAGCGGACCTCGACACCGGCGTTGTCGCGCTCGATCTCAGAGAGCAGGCCTATCGAAGCGATGCGGCCGTTTTCGACGAGGAGGGCGCCCTCCTTTATCGGGGGAGCGGAGACGGGTAGGACGAGGCCCGCCGCGAAGATGGCGGTGTTCGGCGTCCTTTCCGGCAACTATATGTCCTCGACGGTGACCCCGGGCTCTAAGACCCGGTCGTAGAGTGTGGTCCTTTTCGCTGGCCTGAAGCCACTGCGCTCGATGACGCTCCTCAGATCCTCCTCGGTGGTGCAGTACTCGGCGCCAGCCTCCTTCACCACGTTCTCCTCTATCATGATCGAACCCATATCGTTGCAGCCGGCGTGCAAGGCTATCGAAGCGGTCTTCATCGGCTGCGTCACCCAACTGGCCTGGATGTTCGCCACGTTATCCAGGATGATACGGCTGATCGCCGTGGTCTTCAGGTAATCGAGCGAGGTCGCTTTCTCGAAGTCCGGGTGCTTCTTGAGGTAGGTCGTGTTGTCCGGCTGGAAGGTCCAGCCGATGAACGCGGTGAAACCGCCGGTCTTGGCCTGGAGCTTGCGGATCTGCAGCAGGTGCTCGATGCGCTCCTCGTAGGACTCGTCTATCCCGAACATCATCGTCGCCGTGGACTTCATCCCCAAAGAGTGCCAGGTCTCCATCACCTCCAGCCAGGTGCTCGTCGAGTTCTTGGCCGGGGCGATCCTGCCGCGCGTCTCGTCGGTGAGGATCTCCGCCCCGCCGCCGGGAATGCTCATCAGCCCGGCCATCTTCAGCTCCTTTAGCGTGTCCTCCAGGGAGAGCTCACTCTTGTCGACGAGGTGCCAGATCTCCGCCGGCGAGAGGGCGTGCACCTGCACCTCGGGGAATTCCCTGCGGATAGCCCGGAAGAGATCGGTCGTGTACTCCATCCCGATGTCCGGGTGAAGCCCGCCCTGCATGAGGATGCCGGTGCCGCCGAGGTCGACGGTCTCCTGTATCTTCTGCAGAACCTGCTCGACGCTCAGAACGTAACCATCGCCTTTCTCTGCCTGGCGCTTGGTCCGGTAGAAGGCGCAGAAAGAGCAGGCCACCCAGCACACGTTCGTGTAGTTGATGTTGCGGTCCACGATGTAGGTGACTATGTCGTTTGGGTGGAGGCGTTTACGGATCTCGTCCGCCTCCGCCGCGAGGTCCAAAAAGTTCTGGTCGAAGAGCTTCGCGAGCTCCTTCTTGGCCTCCCGATCTTCGAGGCCCGCGTCCAACACGCCCTTCTCCAGCAACGCGCTCGTCATGCGCTCACCTTCCCGTAGACCCCGGAGGCCAAAAGCTCTCCCTCTGCCAAGTATCGTCTCAAACCTTCCTCCTCACGCTCCCTGACCCGGTAGCCGATGCACGAGGCGAAGTAGGTCTTCAGGTCTTCGTCCGTCGCCGGCGCACCCAGCCGTCGCGCCTCCCCTACGACCGTCCCGATGTTCTCCTCGGCCCACGAGACGGCCCGTGCCACTCGATCAGCCCAGAAAGCGTAGAGGGCAGGGTTCTCCCGCGAGGCCCACACCGCGAACACCATCGGCAGCTCCGCGAAGCGCTCCCACGCCTCCCCGAGGTCGTGGACCGCGACGCCGCCCATGCACCGGACCTTGAGCGCCGTGTCCCCGATAAAGAGCGCCGCGTCGTACTCCGCTAGGGCCTGCTCGGGGCGCGTGGAGACCACCTTGTAGGAGGGAGAAGCGCCATGCACGCGCTCGAGCACGATCCTCGCCAGAGAGTGGCTCGTCGCCGACTCGCTCGTGAGCGCCACCCTCCTCGC
>JALZEL010000076.1 GCA_030862075.1 Actinomycetota bacterium
GACCTGCAAAGGCGGCTAAGTAATTTCGTCGCCAGCGCGACGACCACAAACAAGACCAGCGAGGCGATCGCGCAGGCGCTGCCGGGAGAGAAGCAACCGGTGATCGACGAGGTGCCTTTCTCCTCGGCGCGCAAGTGGAGTGCCCTCGTCTTTGACGGGCAGGAAAAAGGCACCTACACGGACCCCACGGCCGCAACCGACGCTACGACTCCTCCCCTTCCCTCCCCTACCAACAACTCACTCCGGGGCGTCTACGTGCTGGGCGCGCCCGAGATGCTGCGCCCACACGTCCAGCAAAGCGCCGACTTGGACGGGCAGGGAGATGAGTGGGCGGCACGCGGGTTGCGGGTGCTGCTCTTCGCCTACCATCCGGAGCCGGTCCCGCTACACGACGGGGACGACCAGGTCCGCGACCCACAGGGGTTGATACCGCTCGGTCTGGTCGGCCTGACCGACGAACTACGTCCCAAGGCCTACGAGACGCTCACAGCCTTCGCGCAGGCTGGGGTAGATCTCAAGATCATCTCGGGCGACAACCCAGAGACCGTCAAGGCGCTTGCAGTGCAGGCCGGGTTCGACCCACAAGCAAAGCTAATCTCCGGTCCGGAGCTGGACCAGCTTGAGGACGGCCAAATCGGCACAGCAGCGGCCGAGTACGGCGTCTTTGGGCGGATCACACCTCAGCAGAAGGAGCGGCTGGTCCAGGCGCTGCACGGGCAGGGGCGTTACGTGGCGATGACCGGCGACGGGGTCAACGACGTGCTCTCGCTCAAGCAGTCCGACCTGGGCATCGCGATGCAGAGCGGCAGCCAAGCAACTCGAGGTGTGGCCGACATAGTGCTTACCAACGACTCGTTCGCCGTGCTACCGTATGCCATTACCGAGGGCCAACGTATCATCACCGGCATGCAGAACGTCTTGAAGCTTTTCCTCAGCCGCACCTTCTTCGTGGCCCTGCTGATCGTCGCGATCGGTCTGGTGGGCGCGTTCCCCTTCTCGCCGCGACAAAGCGCGCTGCTGTCTTTTCTAACGGCCGGGGTGCCGGCGGTCGCGCTCGCTGCGTGGGCGCGGCCGGGGCGGGCGGCGCATGGCAGCACGCTCGCTCGGCTCGCCAGCTTTTCCGTCCCGGCCGCTCTTGCCGTCACGTTGGTCGGGTTGCTGCTCTTCGTCGGTTACGTCCTTCCGGTCTTCGATCTGGTCGCCGATGGCACGGTTACCATAGATGAGATCAACGCGGCGTTGGAAGACACGCTGCCTCGGGCACAGACGTTGCTCACCTACTTCCTTACGGTGTGTGGGCTACTGTTAGTGCTCTTCGTCGAGCCACCGAGCCGGTTCTGGGCGGGCGGCGACGAACCCAGCGGCGACCGCCGCCCGACCTTGCTGACGATCGCCCTGCTGGTCGGGGTGCTATTGATCGCGTTCGTGCCGGCCCTGTCGGAGCTTTTCGACCTGCGGCCGATCGTGCCGCTGGACATGGCGGTCGTCGGGGTGGCAGCCGCGGTGTGGATGTTGGTGGTACGCTGGACTTGGAACCGTCACTGGCTGGAGCGTTTCTTGGGGATAAAGTCTGTGCGCTAAAGCGCGGTTCTGGTGGCAGCCAGAGGAATAGTGGCCTAGAGGGGCAAGGGGGTCCTTAGGAGGCTGTTCGGCCGAAACACTTGCGCTTTGCGGCTCCGGTTCATCTTCTGAGTTCTCGCAGGTTGTCCCATAGGACATAGATACCTACTATCAGTACCGCCAAGGCGACGATCTGCCAGAAGAACTCATACGCGATGATCAGTGCTGCTAGCATTCCCAGCCCAATGTTGACGCTGCTGACCAGGTTCGCGAGCCGTCCCCTAAAGCTCGCCTCCAAGAGCGCAAACAAGGCGATGCTGGCGACCAGCGCGGAAGCTATCGCCTGTCGCTCGAACATAACGATCCAGACGAGGGCTATCAGCATCAATCCCACGCTTACAGCAGCCCAGAGCTCGGCCACGCGACCGGTGCGACCTCCGTCATCCGATACCGGATGAAGGGCACGGGAGATGTGGGCGCGGGCCGGCCCTCGCTCACCGGCCTGCAAATGAGCGGCGTAACCCTCAAGCGATTCTGAAACCGTCTTATCGGTCACCAACTGTGCCCGTAGCTGCTCAACTTCTTGGGAAAGCTCATCGAGCTGCATCTTCTTGGCCTCGTACGAGGCGAGCAGGTGAGACTGGCCTCGCATGGCCGCAACTTCGACTCCCAGTCTCTTGAGCTGATCGCTCTTTTCCTCGATCTCTGTTCGAAGCACCGCGCATCGCGTCGCGACGTTTGATCGCTGCTCGAGGATTGTTCTCAGCGCTTCGGTTTGGGTAGGCACTTTGTCGAGCCCGGCCCATCCCACAGGGTCGTACCACTCACGCCTCACGCTTTTGTCGTGGTTGTACATCGGTCCCGCAGGGGCGTCTTCACCTTCGAAGGGGTCCTGGGCGTAGAAACCCCACAACCCTCGGTACCCGGACACCCATGCTGAAGATGGTGAATCCAACAACCTGGGGGGTTCCCATTCCTTTTCCTGACCCGGTCCTACTACGGCTCCGTCTCCTCGAGCATAATCCACGAAGGGAATGAGGAAGAGGTTTGTAACCCCGTTCTGTTCTAAGCGTGTCCCGTCACCGGCATACTGCCGTAGCGTCTTGCGCCAAAACGAATGAAAGGCGTCTGTTGCCCTGGCGATAGGGCCTGGGGGGCGCAGCTCCAGCTCGGTCAGGTACTCGCCTTGCGAATAGTAGCTAGCATGAGTGCCTGCACCAACATAGACGATCAGATGTTCGCCTACCTTCTCCAGCTCCGGATCGTCCCAACGGCGGCGCAGGTCGTCGCCCTTGTAGTCATGGGCGGCGTATGCAGCCCACTCTGGGCGAACCTCGCCGGTCTCAGATTCCGAGAGATAGACGAGGATCTTCTCCCAGTCCCCTTCGTGGTCGTTGGCACCATAGAATCCCGAGCGCCAGTCGTTAAAAGCGTAGAAGAACCAGTACTGCAAGACTATCCAGCCGCCCTGGCGGAGCACCCGGCCATGGTATCGGTATTGCTCGCGCTCGGACATGATGTGTCGGTAGCGGATGGATGATGCAAAAGATGCCTCGCCTGGCAGCCGACCCCGAGCCAAGAGAGCAAGTGAATAGAGGGCGTCCACAACGCGAGATAAGTACCCCACACGTGCCAGTCGGCCCCGGCCGGCGCGAAAGATGTTATCAGGTTCTTTGCGCTTTTCGGAGACGTGTTTCCGGCGTAAGCGTCGAGAGTATAGCTCTCTAAAACTCTGTGGGTCGGTGAACCTGAGGAAGCGCGTAGCTCCGAACTCGTCTTGCGGCTGCTGTGCGAGATCCTCCAAGGTAAGCTCTCCACGCGGAACAAGGCAAACCGCCTCTTCGCCGGCATGCTGTACCCACAGGCTACAAGAGCGCACATATGGCTCGACGTCCATCGGGTAGAACCGCTCTCCCCGGGTGAAGCGCATCACGGGCTCGAAACGTCGGAGCAGGGCCATAGCAGCGTCGGCTTCAACGTGCTCAGCTGTCATGCACTACCTCCAGATCCTGCCCCACGGTCTTTGCCGGCTTGCGCCTCGAGTGAAACACTACCCGCACCTCAGAGGAGTTCAGATACAAAATCATCAAGATGCAGTAGAGCATGACAGGGTAAACGAAGGCTGGATTCTCCCAGACGGAGTTATAGTACAGTTCCATACACGCCCCCAGGCTCAGCGTCTGCGCGAGTGAGGCCAAGAGCCATCCCCTGCGGGAAAAAAGTAGAAAACCCAAAGCCCCGAGAATTGCCAGGACGATGGACGGCAGGAAAAGAATGGCGGCCACAATAGCTCTGGCCGCCTCTAACACTGACTCCTCCTCCCCCTCCTGCTGCTGCGACGAGTCAAGTTGAATTTCCAACGCCAACCCCTGCTGCTGCGAGTCAGATTGAACCTGCTGCCAATCGACTTGCAGGAGGCCGTAGGCGATGAGCCCTACCAGCCCGATCGCTTGAAGGATCAGCAGCAAGCCGACCGCTCTTATCGGCCGGGAGCTTGTCTTATCTGGTTTCACGTACTCTCCGCCTTGGGGAGAAGCTGGCTGTTCGGAGCCGTCAGCAGTGGTTATGTTGAGACTCCTTTCCCCTAGGACAAGACTCCTAAGTCCCGCCATTCGTAGACACACGCTAAGTATGGCAGAAGGCAGCGGTCATGGGCAATTATCTATGTTCGGCGCCTACCCCGTTGCCTCTATCCCCTATGGCTCCGGTTGGTGGGGTAAGAGAGGTTAGAGAGGGTACAGGTCGACTAGGTCGTGTTTTCATTTACCTGCAAAACGACCACTTTTAAGAGCACGCCCCGGCAGGATTCGAACCTGCGCCCCGCGGATTAGAAGTTCTCGGACAAGTGTTGGTTGTTGCTGGCGGTTGCAGAATCAGCAGAAATAAGCCAAATTGTCACTTCTCACTTTTCCCAATGTTTCACGTCGTTGCCCTGGGTTAGTGTCAAAACTAGTGTCAAACTGCTCTCTACTGATGCGTTAACGTGTACATCATGCTGCTAGACGAACTGCTGCCCGAGTACCAGTTCAACGAGAGGCACAGGATACTGATACTCGCGCCGCCCGAGAGGGCGCTGGAGGCGGTCAAGCAAGCGACGCCTGGTGAGATACCCCTCGTGCGCACGCTATTCACCGTCCGGTCTTTACCGGCGATCTTGGCGAGGCGGCAAGGCTTGCCGACCGAAAAGACCAAACCGCTCTACGAGCAGATGCTGGCCTCCGGATTTCTCTTTCTGGCTGAAGGACCGGGGCGGGAGGTGGTCGGCGGCGAGATCGGCCAGATGTGGAAACCCCTTGGCGGCTCGGCTCCCACCATTAGGGACGCGCGCAAGTTCGTCGCCTTCGAGGAGCCGGGCTACGCCAAGATCGCGATGAACTTCTTCGTCGAGCCCACAGACCGTGGCACCCAGCTCGCTACCGAGACCCGCATTATGACCACCGACGCCGTCTCGCGCCGGAGATTCGCTCTCTACTGGCGGGTGATCTACCCCGGCAGCGCGTTAATACGACGAAGCTGGTTGCGAGCGGCCAAGCGCCGAGCGGAGGGAGCCCCAGGATAAACAGTGCGTGTACGGTTCTTGACCAAGCCGTCCATAGGACGTCTCCAGGCCTCTCGAACCTTCTCGAGAATCTCACGCAACCGCTCCTCGGAACGGGGAATGTCCCGCGGCCATACTCCTTGAACGCGCGGTCCTTTACATACCTAGCACTGCCATGTATAATGCTGCTATGTACTCCCGGATTCGAGTTCATTAGCGCCGCGTGATGCGTGAAATCATGGAGATCAACAAGGACCTGATAGCTGCTTCCTCGACCCCAATCGTCCTGGCGATCCTGGCCGAAGAGGACAGCTACGGCTACGCCATCCTCCAGCGAGTTCGGGAGTTGTCCGGAGGGCGCATGGAGTGGACGGACGGGATGCTCTACCCGGTTCTGCATCGGCTCGAGCGGCTCGGCCACGTCGAGGCGCG
>JALZEL010000127.1 GCA_030862075.1 Actinomycetota bacterium
CGGAGATAACTACCTGGCTACTGTTCACGGGACCGGCGGGAAAGAGGCCGACGGGATGGTTCGAGCGCGCCAGCATCAAGCACGAAGACGTGTGCCTCTCGGCCGTGTGCAGGTGCTTCCCGAGCAAGGCGAGAAGCTGAGGGGACAAGGTCCCTGGTCGAGCCATGATCGGCCACCGTCGTCTGCACCTCTTGCAAGAGTCCGATCTGCTGAGTCCGGAGGTCGTGGTGCCAGTAAGGATTCTGGCCATCAAAGGAGCTGTTGGGAGTTACGCGCCTCTCAAAAGCCGTCGGTGAGACCTATCCGCGTGATGGGGTAGTATATGTCCCCTTGCCCCATCCTTCGGGGACCTCGAGGTGGCGCTCCCCAGAAGAGAACAAGGGACGCTTGGCGCAGGTGCTAGCGACGTTGGGCGAACCGGCCGCCACGCGAGCGAAACGGAAGCCAGGAGCGTTAGACGTTTGAACATCGAGACCGAGATAAATACGGGGTCCGAGACGCGTGAGACCACGCTCGTCGCCGAGGCTCTAAAGAAGAGCTACGAGAGCTTCGAGGCCGTCAAGGGCGTGGACTTCGAGGTGCACCGAGGCGAGTGCTTCGGGTTCTTGGGTCCTAACGGGGCCGGCAAGACCACGACGATGAAGACTATCTACGGCGCCGCGGTCCCCACGGGCGGAAAGCTAAGGGTCGCGGGCCTCGACGTGACGCGCCACGAACGGGAGGTCAAGCGCCGCATCGGTGTTGTCCCCCAGGAGAACAACCTCGACGAAGACCTCAAGGTCGAGGAAAACCTCCTCGTCTTCGGCCGTTACTTCGACCTTCCAAAGAAGGTCGTCAAACGGCGGGCGGCCGAGCTCTTGGAGTTCGTCCAGCTCTCCGAGAAGGCCAGCTCAGAGGTCGAGCAGCTCTCCGGCGGGATGAAGCGCAGGCTCCTCATAGCGCGCGCCCTCATAAACGATCCGGAGATAGTCGTCCTGGACGAGCCGACCACCGGCCTCGACCCCCAGGCCCGGCACCTGGTGTGGGACAAGCTGCGCGAGCTGACGAGCGAAGGCAAAACCCTCGTCCTCACAACCCACTACATGGACGAGGCGGCGCAGCTGTGCGACCGGCTCGTGATCATGGACGATGGCAGGATCATAGCCGAAGGAGCCCCGCGCGACCTGGTCGAGGAACACGTAAGCCCCGAGGTCCTGAAGTTCCGGGCGAACCCCGACGCTTTGGATAGACTCGCCGAGACCGTCGAGCGCGTAGCCGACGGCATGGAACGCTTCGGAGAAGCGCTCCTCGTGTACACCTCGGACCCTGAGGCGGTGACGGACAAGGTCAGGGAGTCCGGCGTTTGGGCCGAGAACACCATGTACCGGCAAACGAACCTCGAAGACGTCTTTTTGAAGCTCACGGGCCGGAGGCTCGTGGACTGATGGGCGGGGTGAGGATACCTGCGCCGCGGGGGACGTTCAGGGTCTGGCAGCGCAACGCGACTATCTTCCGCAAGTACTGGAAGACTATCATGTTCCCGAACCTCTTTGAGCCCTTGCTGTACCTGACGGCCCTGGGTCTGGGGCTCGGGGCTTTCATCCGCGAGGGCGGCATCAACGGGCTGACCTACACGCAGTACGTGGCGCCAGGGCTCCTGGCCGCTAACGCCATGTTCGCCGCCTCCTTCGAGAGCACGTACAACACCTATGTCAAGCTTAAGATCGGGCGCGTCTACGACGCCATCGTGGCGACGCCGGTCAACGCCGAGGACGTCGTCGCCGGGGAGTACTTGTGGGCGGGCACGCGGGCCGCTCTCTATGGGACAGCGTTCTTGGGCGTGATTACGGTCCTGGGGTTCGTATTCTCGCCGGAGGCGCTGCTCGTCCAATCGTTCTGGGCGCTCCTCATCCCGCCCATACTGCTGGTCGTGGGCGGGATGTTCAGCGTCACGGGCACCCTGTTCACCAGCCTGATCTCGAGCATCGACCTCTACGCCTACTACTTCACGCTTGTGGTCACACCCCTGTTTCTCTTCTCCGGTATCTTCTTCCCCATCGAGGACTTCCCGTCCCCGGTGCCCGAGATAGCATGGTTCACCCCTCTATACCACGCGGTAAACGTCTGCCGATCCCTAGCCGTCGGGCCTTCCCCGTACGTCTTCGTGGACGTGGTCTGGATCCTGATCTTCACCGGCGCCTTGGCTCTACTCCCGATCCGATTCATGCGCCGGAGGCTTATCAGTTAGCCTTTAGCTTACAGCTATCAGCAAGGTTTCCGCTTTTCTGTCGCTGCGAGCTTTGCTGCTCTTGCTGATCACTGAAAGCTGACTGCCGACTGCTTACAATTGCCCGCATGCCGGATAATCCTTTCATCGTGCGCCCCGCAGATCCCCGGGACGACGCCGTGATCGCCAGCCTCGTTGTCGAGGGGTTCTTGGACAAGTTCCGTCCGGTCTTCGGGCGCCAGATGGACCGGTCGGTGAAGATCATGGAGAAGTGGGTGCGCCTGGAGCACTCCTTGGGGGGCGTCTCCTCCCTCGTCATCGAAGTCTCCTCCCCGAAGGAGATCGCAGCGAGCGTCGGCGTCCGAATCAAGAGCTCAGACGACGACGCTCTCGCGCGGGGGCTCTGGAAGGCCCTGCGCCGGAACCTGGGCTTCGCGCGCGCCGCCTGGGCCGCGACCCTGCTCTCCTATCCCCGCTACGCCGCCACCTCCTCCGAAGCTTACGTAGAACGCCTCGTGGTCACCCAGGAGCATCGCCACCGGGGCATGGCGAGCGCTTTGCTGAAAGCGGCGGAGGATCTGGCCCGCAGGTCCGGCAAAGAGACCGTGGGCCTCCACGTCAGCAGTGATAACCAACCGGCCCTCAAACTCTACGAAACCCGCGGCTACGAAGAGAACTCTCGCCAGCGCTCGCTCCTCACCGGCCACTTCCTCGGCATCAGGGACTGGCTGTACCTGCGAAAAGAGCTGTAGCTTTAAAGCAGTCGGCTTTCAGCCATCAGCATAGGAGCAAGGACAAACACCCGCTACGCGTTTTCGCGTCCTACGCCAGCCCGCTGTATTCTTGTCATGTGCGCCGCGGGGCAAATAGTTGGTCGCTGACGGCTGATGATCAGGGACGGGGGTCGTCTTCCTCCACAGCCTCGGGGTCTATAGCCTCGTCGCGCTCTTCGTCAACCCGCCGTCCGGTCTCGCGGGAGCGATCCTGAGACCGGGACTCCTTCAAGGACTCGGGCCAATCGAAAAGGTCCTCGGGCATCTCCGGTATATGCCCGCTTGCCTCGCCCCCGCCTTCGGCGCGACCTTGGGGACGCTCCTCCGCATCGTCGTCCCCGGGGGTACGGTCAGAGTCCTGGTCGGTCGCCGGCTCGGAGGCATCGTGGCTATCCCTGGCGCCCTCAAGATCGCGGTCGGTAGCTGGGAAGTCGTCGGGATTCTCGGTTTCGGGCTCGGCACGCGCGAAGGGGCCCTGTTCTCCCGGTGTCTTAGGGACGTCTATTGCCTCCTCTTGGGGTTCGGAAGCGGCGTCGCGGTAGCGGGGATCACCGGTGAGAAAGGCGAGAACCTGCGCGTTGAACTCGCCGGCGTGTTCGAGCATCGGCAGGTGTCCGCAGTCGTTCATCGAGACGACCTCGGCCGAGAAGGTTCGGGACCAATCATCCACCGCGCGAGGGTTCACGATCTGGTCCTCCTCGCCGGCGACGAGTAGAACGGGGATCTTTATGACCCCGGCCTGACGAGCGAGTCGGCCGCGCGAGATCTCGCGCCGCGTCACGCTTAAGGTCTTGTCGACCGCCGCCGGGGTGGACTTGCCCGCGTCGTCCACGACCTCCTCAGTAAGGTCTTGGGGGTCGAGGACGAACGGGCTCATCCAGAGCCTGCGCAATGGCCTCAAGAAGCGCCCTAAAGTGTAGAAGACGGGGCCAACGACTGGCAGGGTAGCGAGCCAGAGAAGGGTCGGCAGGTCCACCTGGTCCTCGTCTGCGGGCGCCGCAACGAGGACGAGCCGGCCTACCACGTCCGGGTGGTCCGCGGCGAGCTTCACGGCCATCGTACCCCCGATATCGTGGCCGACGACGGCGACCCGCGTGAGACCGAAGTGGGCACAGAAGGCATACAAGAGCCGGCTGCCGTAGCGGATGCCGTAGCCCGAGGAGGGCTTGTCGGAATCGCCGAAGCCGGCAAGGTCCAAGGCGTAGACGGTGAAGCGCTGGGCGAGGCGGCTTGCCAGGGGCTCCCACACCCTAGACGAAGAGAGCCAGCCGTGCACGAGCACGACCGGCGGCCCCCCGCCGGCGACACTGTAGCGGATCCAGTTTCCCTCGAGCTCGAGGTACTCGGTGTCGCGGGCATTCTCCACCGCCTGAGTCGTCCGCGAGAGCGCGATCGAGGCCGCGACAAACACGCAAACGAGCACCAGAATTACGATAATTATGCCGCTCATGGCCGAAATGATAACCCAACCCGCCAGTCCTGACACGCGGGATGTGCGTCTTCAGGAGCGGGAAGCGGGCGTCTTCTCCTCACGTTCGCCTTCACG
>JALZEL010000156.1 GCA_030862075.1 Actinomycetota bacterium
ATGAGTATGGTCATCACCTTCGGCGCCGGCCCCGCCGTCGCTCCTATGACGACGATGCGGCTGGCGGGGTTCGCCAGCTGGATCAGGTTGTTAAAGACCTCGCCGCCGATGCTGTCTACCGAGAGGTCCACGCCCCCGCTCATGCTCTTTAGCTCTTTGGACCAGTCCTCCGAGTTGTAGTTGACGCCACCTTCGGCCCCGAGCTCTTTGGCTTTCTCGATCTTCTCGTCACTCCCGGAGCTGACGAAGACCGTGGCGCCAGCTGCTTTTGCCATCTGGACGACGAACGTTGCCACGCCGCCGCCGATGCCCGGTACGAAGACCGTCTCGCCCTCCTGTAGCTGCCCTCGGGTGAAGAGCGCCCGGTAAGCGGTCAGAGCGGCGAGCGGGATAGCCGCCGCCTCTTCGTGCGAGAGGTGCGAGGGTTTGGGGAAGACGTGATCGGCTGGAACCTTGACGAACTGGGCGAAGGTGCCGTCGTCCGGGATGCCGAGGATGCGGTAGTCCTTGCCGGGTATGCGTGGGTTGTCTCCCCAATAGAGAGCCGGGTTGATGACCACCTCGGTTCCCTCATCGGGACCTTCTGCGCTGTCGCCCTTCGCGACGACCTCGCCGGAGCCGTCGGCGCCGGGAATGGCCGGCAGTATGTCGGGCTTGACGCCGGGATACATGCCTTGTGTGGCGAACAGGTCACGGCGGTTTAGGGCGGCGTTGCGCAGGCGGACTACGATCTCGTCCTGGCCCGGTTCCGGGTCGGGGACGTCCTCGTAGCGCAACCCCTCGGGGCCTTCGAGCTCGTGCAGTCTAACGGCCTTCATTGTCCTCCCTTCGGTCGCGGAAGCTCTCAGCGCTCAGGTATCAGCTATCAGGTCTTTGCGGGCGAACGGCTGCTGGCGCCGCAACCTCTTGCTCGCGGGTCTTGGTCCGTAGCTTTCGGCTATCCTTTCCCGGTACTGGCCGCCAGCTCTTACCTGGCTGCTGGTACCTAACTCCTACACGAAAGCGGAGATCCCCGTAACCTCGCGTCCGACTATGAGCGACTGGACGGTGTCCGTCCCCTCGTAGGTGTAGACGATCTCCATGTCCGAGAGGTGCCTCGCCACGTGGTACTCCAGGAGCACACCGTTGCCGCCCATGATGTCCCTCGCGTTGGCGCAGACCTGCTTGGCCTTCTTGGCGTTGTTCATCTTCGCCAGGGACGCCATCCCGCCGGTCATCTTGCCCTGTTCCTGGAGCTGGGCGAGGCGGTAGCAGACGAGCTGCATGCTCGTGATCTCGGCGAGCATGTTGGCCAGCTTGTTCTGGATGATCTGGAACGAAGCTATGGGCTCGCCGAACTGTACCCTCTCTTTGGCATAGGTCAGGGCCGCCTCGTAGGAGGCGACCGCATGCCCTACGGCCTCCCACGCGACTCCCGCCCGCGTCGCCGTGAGCACCTTGACGGTGTCCTTGAAGGAGTTTGCGTTGCCGAGCTTGTTCTCGACCGGCACCCGCACGTCCTCGAGCTTTATGTCCGGCTGCCAGACGGCCCTCTTGCCCATCTTGCCGGTTATCAGCTCGGTGGAGAAGCCTTCCGCGCCTTTCTCGACCAAGAAGCCCTTTACCTGCCCGTCCTCCTCGTCGCGGGCCCAGATTATCGTCACGTCGGCGAAGGTGGCGTTGCCGATCCAACGCTTCTCCCCGTTTATGACGTACTCGTCGCCTTCCCTACGGACGCTGGTCTCGAGCATGACCGAGTCCGAGCCGTGCTTGGCCTCGGTGAGCCCGAAGGCTCCTATCTTCTCCATCCTCGCCATCGGGGGGAGCCACTTCTCTTTCTGCTCCTCGGAGCCGCAGATGTCGATGGTCCCCATCGCGAGGCCCGAGTGGACCCCGAAGAAAGTGTTGAGGCTCCCGTCGCCACGCGCCATCTCGATAGCGACGAGCATGGCCGCCGCGTGGCTCATCCCCGGGCAGCCGTAGCCCTCTATGGTGGTGCCCGCGATGTTGAGTTCCGCGATCTTCGGGATCAACTCGAACGGGAACTGGGCCTTGTCCCAGTACTCGTTGATGACCGGGATGACCTCCCTGTCGGCGAACGCCCGGACCCTGTCCCGGATCTCGCGCTCCTCGTCAGTCAATAGCTCCTCGATGAGGTAGTAGTCAGTCCCCAAAGATCGGGTCACGTCGGCTAGCAACGGCTCCTCCTTCTCCTCGCCTCTCTACGAGAGCACCACTCCCCAGCGCAGCGCCCGCGTGGTGCCAACTCTAACACGCCGCCCTAATCGCCGCCCCCGGAAGAGACCTGGCAACCCGAGCGCCCATGCGCTATTTTATTGCTGATATTATCAAAATTGACAAGATTAAAGAACGAAGGAGTGGCTTGCAGCGGGCAGCGGAAGGGGCGACGGGCGGGCTGGAAGGATTCGGCAGCGTTGTGGCGGCTCTGCGCGCCGGGAGCGAGCCGCACGCGGGCAAGATGGCGCTCGCGCGCAAGGTCGGTGGGCGTTGGGAGGGGATCTCCTACGATGGGTTCTGGGAGCGGGTCGAGCGCTTCGCCGCGGGACTTGCTTCCCTGAGCGTTGGGGCGGGCTCGCGGGTCGCGCTCGTCTCGAAGAACAGGCCCGAGTGGCCCATCGCGGATCTGGCGATCCAGAGCCTCGGGGCCGCTACCGTCCCTATCTACCCGACTTTGGAGGCGGCCCAGATCTCCCACATCCTCGCCGACTCCGGATCCGGCGTGGCGATCGTCGAGGACGAGGGGCTTCTGGAGAAGGTCCGAGAATCTCGGGCGGGGTTGCCGGATCTCGGGCACGTGATCGTCATGGACAGCCCGGGAAGTGGGATCGTTGGGAGCTTCCGGGAGGTGGAGGAGGCGGGTGCCCGAAGCCCGCTCGCCGGTTGGTGGGAGGGGTGGCGGGGCCTCGGGCGGGAGGATGTGGCTACCGTCATCTACACGTCCGGGACGACGGGGCCGCCGAAGGGCGTCGTGCTCACGCACGGCAACTTCCTGGCGAACCTGGAGGGGATACTCGGGGCGTTGCCGGTGAGCCACGAGGACACGTTCCTCTCTTTCTTGCCGCTCTCGCACATCTTCGAGCGGACGGGGGGGCATTACATGCCGCTCGCGGTGGGGGCGAGCATCTACTACGCCGAGTCCGTGCAGCAGGTGCCGGAGAACCTGCGGGAGGTTAGGCCCACGATCACGCTCAGCGTCCCCCGCCTCTACGAGAAGATGTACGAGCGAGCGCAAGGGAGGGTGGCCGAGGGCCCGGCTCTACGCAGGAAGCTCTTCGAGCAGGCCATCGCCGCCGGACGCGAGCGGTACGCTCTTAAGAAGGCCGGAAGACCGGTGGGGCGGGGGCTGAAGGCGCGGCTCGCCCTCTACGACCGGCTCGTCTTCCGTATGGTGCGGGAGGCCGTTGGGGGACGTTTGCGGTACTTCGTCTCTGGTGGGGCGCGACTCGAGGAGGAGATCGGGGAGTTTTTCTACGCCGCAGGGGTCCCCATCGTCGAAGGCTATGGGCTTACGGAGACGTCGCCCGTGATCTCCTGCAACCGGCTCGGCTCTTTACGCTTCGGGACCGTGGGGAAGCCGCTCCACAACGTCGAGGTGAAGATCTCCGACGAGGGGGAGGTGTTGACCCGCGGACGGCACGTGATGCGGGGATACTGGGCCGACGAGGAAGCGACGAAGGAGGGGTTCACCGGGGACGGCTGGTACAGGACCGGGGACATGGGCGAGTTCGACGAGGACGGGTACCTGAAGATAACCGACCGGATAAAGAACCTCATCGTTCTCAGCACCGGCAAGAACGTCGCCCCGCAGCCCATAGAGACGGCGCTCGTCGCCGCCCCGCACATCTCTCAGGCCATTCTGCTCGGCGACGGCAAAAAGTACGTCTCGGCCCTCGTCGTCCCCAACTACGAAGCCTTGCGCAACACCCTGGAGACGGACATCCCGCACGAGGAGTTGGCGCGCGACGAGCGGTGCAAGAGGCTCATCCAGGAGGACGTGGAGGCGGCATCGCAAATGTTCGCCGAGTACGAGCGGCCCAAGAAGATCTCGCTTTTACCGCGCGAGCTCACGCACGAGGCCGGAGAGCTCACGCCGACCCTGAAGGTCAAGCTCCGCGTCGTCAAAGAGCGGTACGCCGACCACGTGGGGGAGCTGTACTCAGCGTGAGACGGAGCCGAATTATGCGTAAGATTAGCGGTTGCAGACTCGGATCTGGAGAGAGGGAGATCCCATCGAGAAGGTAGAGCAAGGAGCGGCGGCGACGCCGAAGGACGTGTTTTTGAGCGAGGTCAAGTCGCGGACCGTGTTTCCGCTCTTGATCCTGCACCTCTTACGCCGGCAGCCCGAGTACGGGAACAGCATCATCAAGGGCGTCAAGGAGATAACGGGCGGGGTCATGGGCGTCTCGCCGAACACGATCTACCCCCTCTTGAGGCGCCTGGAGGAGAAGGGCTACGTGGTGGGGGAGTGGGAGAAGCCCGAGACGAGGAGCCGGCGGTTCTACAAGATCACGCCGCGCGGTGAGGAGAAGTACACCGAGATGAAGGACCGCTTCGAGGGGCATCTCTTGAGGGTGAGGGGAGCCGTCGAATCGCTCCACGCGGAGATATACGGGTAGTAAAGGAGGAGGTCGTATGACGCACCGGATAAAACGGGCCGCGGTCTTGGGCGCGGGGACGATGGGGGCCGCCATAGCGGCCCACGCGGCGAACGCTGGTCTCGAAGTGGACCTGCTCGACATCGCTCCGGACGACGAAGACAGGAATGCCGCCGTCAAGGCCGGCTTCGACCGGATGAAGAAGGCCCGTCCCCCCGCGCTCATGAGCCAGCGCGTCGCCGAGCGGATAAGCACCGGCAACTTTGAGGACGATCTGGAGCGCGTCGCTGAGGCGGACTGGATCCTGGAGGCCATCGTCGAGAAGCTCGAGCCTAAGCAGGAGCTTATGGCGCGGGTGGAGGAGCTGGCGAAGGACGACGCCATCATCGCCTCCAACACCTCCGGCATCCCGCTACACCAGATTGCCGAGGGCCGTTCGGAGGCGTTCAAGAAGCGCTTCCTGGGGATGCACTTCTTCAACCCGCCGCGCTATCTGAAGCTGTTGGAGATCATACCGACAGAGGACACCGACCCCGAGCTCGTCGAGGAGGTTAGGGCCTTCGGGGAGCGGGTTTTGGGCAAGGGCGGTGTGATGGCCAAGGACACCCCGAACTTCATCGGGAACCGGCTCGGGAGCTTTAGCGGGATGAACTCGATGCGCTACGCCTTCGAGAACGGCTACGGCGTCGAGGAGGTAGACGCCATAACCGGCCCCCTAATCGGGCGCCCCAAGACAGCGACCTTCCGCCTGAACGACCAGGTCGGCCTCGACATAGCCGTCGGGGTGGCCGAGAACCTCTACGAGCTGGTCCCGGAGGACGAGTCGAGAGAGAGCATCAAACCCCCCAAGATACTCAAGAAGATGGTCGAGAACAACCTCCTCGGCAGCAAGACCGGCGCCGGCTTCTACAAGCGCGAAAAGCGCGACGGCGAGGCCGTCTTCGACGTCTTGAACCTAAAGACCTTTGAGCACGAGCCACCCCAGAACCCCGACTTGCCCCTCGTAGGGGAGGCGCGAAAGCAGGGGGATCTCGGGGCGCGCCTGCGCTACATCATGGGACGGGCCGAGGAGGACCGGCACGCCCGGTACTTGAGGGACACGATCCTGCCTGACCTCGCCTACGCCTCGCGACGGGTGCCGGAGATCTCCGATAATCTGGAGAACGTGGATCACGCGATGGAGTGGGGCTACGGCCAGGAGGCCGGGCCCTTCAGGATGTGGGACCTGTTGGGTGTGCGCGAAACGGCCGAACAGATGGAGGCCCTCGACATCGAGGTTGCTCCTTGGGTCAAGGAGATGCTCGACGATGGCAACGAGAGCTTCTATATGAGAGAGGGGACGAAAGAGCTCCAGTACAACCCGGTAAAGGGCGAGTATGAGCCGGTGCGCGAGGACCCGATGATCATCTCGCTCGACGCTTTGCGCGAGGAGGGCAAGGAGATCTCGCGCAACGACTCAGCGAGCCTTTTAGACCTGGGCGACGGGGTCATGTGCTTCGAGATCCACTCGCGGGGCAACTCCGTGGACGCCGCCGCGGTCGAGATGGGGTACGAGGCCTTAATACGCTTGGAGGAAGAGGACGACTGGGTTGGGCTCGTGATCGGCAACGAGGGCGGGAACTTCTCCGTGGGCGCCAACCTCGGCGAGGTCGCCGAAGGGGTGCAGCAAGGCGATCTGGCCCGGGTCGGCGAGGCGGTGGAAGCTTTTCAGAACCTGCTAATGGGCTTCCGCTTCGCCTCCAAGCCGGTAGTTTCGGCGCCGCACGGGCAGACCCTTGGTGGCGGGGCGGAGATAGCCTTGCACTCCGACCGCATCGTCGCCGGGGGCGAGACCTACATGGGCCTCGTCGAGACCGGCGTGGGGCTCATCCCCGCGGGTGGCGGTACGAAGGAGATGGTCCGCAGGATCGTCTCCTCGGCGATGCACACGCGCGCCCCGTCTCTACCCTACGTGCAGGAGATCTTCCAGAACATAGCGCAGGCGAAGGTCTCGGGGAGCGCCCTGGAGGCGCAAGAGATGGGCTTCCTCAAGGAGGATGACCGGGTGGTCATGAACGGGGATCATCTGATCTCCGCCGCCAAGCGCGAGGTCCTCGACCTCGCCGACGGCTACGCCCCGCCCGTCCGCGAGAAGGCCATCTACGCCGCGGGTACCGTGACGCGAGCGGCGCTCGAGGTCGGGGTCAAGACCCTCCAGTGGGGCCGTTACGCGACCGAGTACGACGGCGTCGTCGCCGGCCACCTCGCCCGCGTTCTCACAGGCGGGGATCTCTCGACCCCCCAGTGGGTCTACGAGGACTATATACTCAGGCTCGAAAAGGAGGCCTTCATCGAGCTCCTCAAGAACGAGAAGACCCAGGAGCGTATTGGAGCCATGCTGGAGACTGGCAAACCATTGAGGAATTAGGTGTCAGGTGAGAGCCGGCCATTGACACCGGGAAAGGATGACCAGACGGTACGGATAAGATCATGAGCAAAAAGCCGTAGCGCGAGCACCCGGTGTCTGGCCAACCGCAAAGGCCTGAGTGCTGATCTCTGACGGCTTACGACCGAAGGGAGTAAACGTGAAAGAAGCCGTGATAGTTTCGGGCGCGAGGACCGCCGTCGGGCGCGCCCCCAAGGGCACCCTCCGTGGGACTCACCCCGCCGACATGACCGCCGCCTGCATAACGGAGGCTCTGAAGAGGGCCGACGGGCTCGATCCTTCGGAGGTCGAGGACGTCATCGTCGGGTGCGCGATGCCCGAGGGCACCCAGGGCTACAACATCAGCAGGCAGTCGCTCATCAGGGCGGGGTTGCCTGAGACCGTCCCGGGGCAGACCGTGAACCGTTTCTGCTCGTCGGGGTTGCAGACCATAGCTATGGCGTCCGAACGGATCATGAGCGGGTTCGCCGGCACCATCGTCTCGGGCGGCGTTGAGCACATGTCCTCGACCCTAGAGATGCCGAACTTCTCGCCAAACCCCACGCTGGTCGAAACCAACCCGGCCGTCTATATGGGGATGGGCCTTACCGCCGAGCAGGTCGCAAGAGAGTTTGACGTCTCGCGCGAGGACCAGGACGAATTCGCCCTGCGAAGCCACACCTTAGCCGGAGAAGCCGTCAACTCCGGGGTCTTCGACGAGGAGATCGTGCCGCTCGACGTGAACCTCGACTGGGTGGATGAGAGTGGCGAGCCGCGGCGCACGGAGACGACCTTCGAGCGGGACGAGGGGCCACGCGACACCTCGAAAGAGGGCCTCGCCGAGCTCCCGACGGTCTTCCAGCGGGACGGCACCGTGACGGCCGGCAACTCCTCCCAGCGCTCGGACGGGGCCGCGGCGGTCGTGGTCATGGAGCGCGAGAGGGCCGAGGAACTAGGCCTGACGCCGCTCGCCCGCTTCGTCGGATTCACCGTCGGCGGGGTGCGTCCCGAGGTCATGGGCATGGGGCCGAGCGTCGCCATCCCCAAGGTCCTAAAGCTCACCGGGCTCTCTTTAGACGACATAGACCTCATCGAGTTCAACGAGGCGTTCGCGGCGCAGGCGCTGGCCTGTGTCCGAGAGGTGGGCCTCGATCTCGAGAAGATGAACGTGAATGGCGGCGCGATAGCTTTGGGGCACCCGATGGGCGCCACCGGCACGAAGCTCACCATCCAACTCATCCACGAGATGAAGCGCCGCGACTCCAGGTACGGCATGGTGACCATGTGCATCGGCGGCGGCATGGGCGCCGCGGGTATCTTCGAGAACCTTCAGAATTAGCCGATCGGCTAGTCAGCCCGTTAGCGGCCAGCTTTCATTTGCTGGCCGCTGATTTTTAGACCTTGGGGATTTAGGAGACGATGCTTTTGATCGATGGTGTGAAGCCCTCGCGGCTGGGCACACAGCCCGTAGGCGAAGCGGCGGAGGTCGCGGAGGGCGTGTACCAGCTGAAGGTGCCGGTGCCCATACCGCTCGTGTTTGTCTCAGCATACCTCGCGGAGGGGGATGGCGGGTGGACCCTCATCGACACCGGCTTCGACTACCCTGAGGGGCGGACCGCGTGGGAGTCAGGGGCGGAGGCGATCGGGTGTAACCTTGGGCGGGACGTGGAGCGCATCGTCGTCACGCACTTTCACCTGGATCATCTCGGGGCGGCGTACTGGTTGCAGGGGATCAGCGGCGCGCCGGTGTGCATGCTGGGGAGCGAGATCGAGCACTCCCGCGAGGTCTGGGGCGACCCCGACCCCGCACCGTTTATCGAGCATCTGGTACGTAGCGGGATGGGCCGGGCTTTGGCCGAGAGGGCCGCGGCGGGCACGAGGGCAGACTTGTCGCTGCCGGAGAAGATGGTCCCGTTGTCGGTGGGGGAGGAGATCCCCTTGGGCCCCGGCACGGCCCGGATCTTGCACGCGCCCGGGCACGCGGACCATCAGGCAATGCTCCACGACGAGGGACGCGGGCTACTCTTCGCCGCCGACCAGGTCATGCTCGGGGTCACGCCGAACATCGGTCGCTGGCCGGATACGCTGCCGAAGCCTCTGGCCCGCTATCTCAAGAGCCTCCGGAGCATACGCGGCCTCGACGCGGACCTCGTACTCCCGGGACACGGACCGCTCTTCCACGATTTGAGGGGCCGGGCTGACGAGTTGCTGCTCCACCACGAGGAGCGACTGGAGGTGATGCAGGCGGAGATCTCAGGCGCCCCCAAGACCCCGTTCGAGGTCTCGCGCAAGGTCTTCCGCTACGGCCTCTCGCTCTACGAGCGGTGCTTCGCGCTGGCCGAGACCCTCGCCCATCTGGAACACTTGGTCCTCGAAGGCCGGGCGGAGCGTATGGGGGACGGGCTCGTCTCCTTCCGGGCGGCGTAATCGCTTGCTCGCACTAGCCGGCTGCTAAAGAAGCAGGAAGGTAAGGAGCCCGAGGTAGGCAGCCACGGCGAGCGCCAAGACGAGGCCGAACCGCCAGTTCTTCTTCGGCCCGATCTCCAACGGGTGCAGTCCCGTGAGGCGGGCGAGCATGGTCACGTTGTTGGAGAAGGGGGTCAAGAGCAGGACAGCCTGGGCGCCGAGCAGTATCGCTACCGCCCAAAGCGCCGGGGCCGGTCCGCCTTCCAGGGGAAACGCGGTGTCTATGAGGAACACCATCGGGATCACGTGTATCCCGGCGACGAAACCCATGGCCGTGACGAGCGCCAGCGCCGGAGCTACGAGGGTCGCAGGAAGGACAGAGAGGAGGTCGCCGACAGGGGCGAGTGCCCCGAGCCCTTCGAGCGAGAGCACCAGAACGCCCGCCGATCCGAAGAGCGCGAACTCAGCGTGGGATTCGGACAGCGAGTCGCGCGTCTCGCGGACGAGCCGTCGCGCCGGCGAGGACCGGCGCCGCAGCGCGGCCGCCAAGGCGGCGATGAGGGCGACGACCGCCGCTATCGTCACCGAGACCACGGCCGTCAGCGGAAGCCCTGGGACAAAGAGGCTCACGAGCGCGACCGCCGCGACCAGCAGCACGGGGTAGAGGAGCACTGCGGCCGCCCCGCGGTCCAACGTCTCCGGGGATTCGATCGCGTCGCCCCGCTCCTTTTGGGCGAAGAGGAGCGTGGCGGCCAGCCCCAAAGCCACGAACGGGAGTGAGACCGCGAGCAAACCCGTATAGGAGGCGCCGGTCAGCTCGATCGTCGTCGCGGTGAACACGTTCAGGTTGGTCCACAAAGGCGCGAACGAGAAGGCCCGTCCCGCCCATACGAGGGCTTCGACGCGACCTTTGGGGGCGGCGCGGTGCAGGATCACGTCTATCAGCACGAACGCCCCGACATCGAGGACCGCCCCGAGCAGGTGCCCCAAAACCCCTGATGTTGTCCTCACCCCCACGCCTCGGCGGGTGAGGGTTACCACGAGGGCCCGAATCTGAGCCTCGAAACGCGCCGCCCGGATGGGGTACCCGGCGATGCTCAGGATCAGGAGCACCGCGACTATGTTGAAGTACGCGGGCAACCCGTCGAAGAATGCCCCTGCATCGAACCTCCCCGACAAGAGCAATACCCCGAACGCGAGCGACCCCGCCAAGGCTAGCGCCTTGTGGAATGTGCTCGCCCACGGCACCGACGCCGCCAGGAGCAAGCCCCCTGTCCCGAGAAAACCGGTCGTGACCAGGGGGTGGGGCGCTAAGAACGTGGCCGCGTAAGCTACCAGAAACACAGCCCCGAGCGGCGGCCGCAAGCGGTCGAGCCGTTCTTTTATCTCTCCGGCTCCTGCTCTCTCCCGTGCCACCGGCCTCCGAATGGTAAAACGCCGAA
>JALZEL010000160.1 GCA_030862075.1 Actinomycetota bacterium
GGCGAGCGTCACCTGCATTCCTCCGGACCTACGCACGGCCCGCTGCCTCAAGCCCCGCACGACGTGGCTGTTCGTCACGGCGGTCGCCGTTCCCTCGTCCGAGCCGAGGATGACCCCGCTCCCACCGACGCGTCCCGACCGGGTCCCCACGGAGATCACCGCGGGCCCAAGCTGCTCGGTGACCTCGCGGATGGCCCGAGAGTAGGAGTCGAGCTCGTCGGCTTCCAGGCGCGAACTCGCGGACAAATTCTCGAAGATCTCCATGCCGTATTTTTACCGCACGCCAGATATCATCGCACCCGGAAGAATGGCTAGGTGCGACGACCACCCGCGAGCCCGAAGGGAAACCGGCGGCTCGCACAGAGATATAATCCTCGCTGATGAGCCCGGTCCTGGACAAGGCGCGCCTCCCGGCGGCGGTGCTGGCGGCTAAGACCGCCCGGATCGCCAGCCGGGGGCTGAAGAGAGGGGGAGGTTCGACGTATCCGGGCGTCGTTGCGCGCAGGGTGGATCCGAAGGTCCTCGCGAAGCTCTCGCGGAGGTTGACGCGAGGCTCCGTGGCGATCACGGGCACCAACGGCAAGACGACCACGACCCGGATGGTGAGCGAGATCTTGAGGGCCACCGGCGTCGGCGTCGTGAACAACTCGACGGGCGCGAACCTGGTCACCGGCGTGACCGCCGCGCTGATCTCCGACGCTTCCCTCTCCGGCGGTCTGGCCTCGGAGATGGGGGTCTTCGAGGTGGACGAGGCTAGCGCACCGGGGGTTGCCGCCGAGGCGGAACTCTTTATCCTCGCCGTCCTGAACCTCTTTCGCGACCAACTCGACCGCTACGGAGAGCTGGCCTACGTCGGCAAGGTCATAGCCTCGGCTTTCGAGGATCTGCCGCCGAACGGCGCCGTTGTCCTGAACGCCGACGACCCCTTGGTCGCGAGCCTTGGAAGGGGCGCGAAGAAGGCGGTTTTCTTCGGGGTCGACGACCCCGCCCTCGACACCGGCACCCTCCAGCACGTCGCCGATTCGAAGGACTGCCCGGTCTGCGGTACGGCCTTGTCCTACGACGTCGTCTACTTCGGTCACGTGGGGACTTACCGGTGCCCGAACTGCTCCTTCGCCCGCCCGGAGCCGCTGTATGTAGCGAGAAATGTTCGGATGGACGGGCCCAAGGGGACGGACTTTCTCCTCACGACGCCCGAGGGGGAGTACGAGGCGCGCATCGGACTGCCGGGGCTCTACAACGTGTACAACGCCCTCTCGGCGGCGGCGGTATCCGGCGAGGCAGGGGTGAGGACGGAGGTCGTGGTCCGGGGTTTGAGGAGGTTCGGCGGGGCATTCGGGCGGGTCGAGCGGGTGAAGGCGGGGGAGAAGGAGGTCTTCTTGCTACTCATCAAGAACCCGGTGGGTTTCAACGAGATCCTGCGCACCTTCGTCGCGAGCCCGAACGACAAAGCCAGGGCCGACACAGCCAGGCACGTCCTGATCGCCATAAACGACAACCACGCCGACGGCCGGGACGTCTCCTGGCTCTGGGACGTGGACTTCGAGATGCTGGCCGGCACCCGGGTGAACGCCTCTCCCCGGTTCTTCGTGAGCGGCATCCGGGCCGAGGACATGGCCGTACGCCTCAAGTACGCCGAGCTCCCGGTGGGCGACGTGATCCCCGACCGCAAAGATGCCCTCCTCGCCGCCCTTGACGCCACCCCTCCGGGCGAGACGCTCTACGTCTTGCCGACCTACACGGCGATGTTGGAGCTCCGGCAGACGTTGAGCGTCCTCGGGTACACCCACCCCTTCTGGGAGGATTAGAGTGAAGCTAACCATACACCACTTGTACGCAGACATGATGAATCTCTACGGCGATCGTGGGAACGTCATCGCCATAAAAAAGCGCGCCGAGTGGCGCGGCATCGCCGTGGAGGTCGTGGACGTGGGGCTCAACGAGTCCATAAGGCCGACGTCCTCCGCGGACCTCTTCCTCTTCGGCGGGGGCCAGGACCGCGAGCAGGCGCTTTTGGCTGAGGACCTCTCGGGGACGAAGGGCGCGGATCTCCGGGCCATCGTCGAGGATGGGGGGGTCGTGTTGGGCGTTTGCGGAGGCTACCAGCTCATGGGGCACCATTACGAGACGTCCGAGGGGGAGAAGCTGCCGGGGGTGGGCATCTTCGACATGCACACCAGGCCGCGCAAGCCGGACGAGACGCGCCTGATCGGGAACGTCCTCGCTCGCGTCCGCGCCCCGGAGGACGACGTTGTCCGCGAGATCGCGGGATTCGAGAACCACGGCGGCCGCACCGAGCTCGGGGACGTGGAGCCTCTGGGTGAGGTGATCGTGGGCTACGGCAACAACGGCCGCGACGGCAC
>JALZEL010000166.1 GCA_030862075.1 Actinomycetota bacterium
GCTCGAAGCGGAAGGAAAGATAGAGATCGAAAAGAGCGGTCGCTCGGACAAGCCGCTTTACAGGCTCCGAGAGGAGGTGAAAGAGTGAGCGCACGCTACGTGGTAGACGAGAACGGCAAGCGCGTAACCGTCATCCTGCCCGTCGAGTAGTACGAGCGCTCACTAGAAGAGCTCGAAGAGCTGGAGGACATCAGGCTCTACGTCGAGGCGAAGGCGGAGATCGAACGCGAAGTGAGCGAGGTCGTTCCGCTCGAGTAGGCTATGCGTGAGATCCGGGAGGGTAAAGTTATCGGGGAATGATGGGTTACTCCGGCGGCGTCGAACGCCGGGCGCAGGAGTAGATAGCTGGGCTCTCGACTCAGGCGCAAAATCTCGTGGAGAGCTCCCTCAAAGCCCTCGCCGACGACCCGCAACCGCGAGGAATAAAAAGCCTGCAAGGCCGTTCCGGGTACCGCCTCCGCGTCGGCAATTATTGCGTCATCTACGAGGTGGACGACGCGCGAACGGTTACGGAGCGGTTACGATAACCGCCGTTGGACATCGTAGAGACGTCTACCGCTGAGGGAAAAGATGCGACGCCTTCAATCTATCCTCGACCGCATGGACCGCAAGGGCTACGGCGCCTACAAGGACCTCCAGGGCTCCTACGACCTCGAAGGGTTCACCCTCTTCGTGGACAAGGTACAGCGCGACCCGTTCGCCCCGCCATCCCTCGTCCGGGTCCGCACCACCGAGAACCGCTTCGATCCCGCGCTCTTCGAGAGCCCCGTGCGCCGGGTGGCGTTCGAGGACTTTCTTACGCGCTCCGTGCAGGCGGCATTGCGTAGGGCCGTCAAGGGGAACAGGGGCTCGGGCGGAAGCGGGCGGATCGAGATACAGGGCCCCTCCCAGGTCGTCTTGCCGCGCACCTCGATGGTCGTGGAGCCGAACTTCGTGGAGGCCCGCCTCGGGGTCGGGTTCCCGGCCCGGGGGCGCACTGTGGATGCCCGCGCCGCCCGGACGATGCTTCTCGAGGAGCTGCCGCAGGTCGTGCGCTCGGCGCTCACGCCGGCAGGCTCCGACGGGGGAGCGGCCCGGAGGCACGTTGAGGTCATGGAGGACGCGGACCATTTGCGAGAGCTGCTTTCTTCTTTAGGGCTCGTCGCGTTCGTCGCCGACGGGGCGGTGCTGCCACGGGAGAGCGGAGCTAGCGACCGTCCCTTGCGCGATGGAGCAGTGCCTTTCGACAGCCCGGAGGAGTTCCGCGTCGCCGTGGAGCTGCCCAACCGGGGCGAGGTTTCCGGGATGGGGGTCCCGGAGGGGATCACGCTCGTCGCGGGGGGCGGGTTCCACGGGAAGAGCACGCTGCTCTCGGCGCTCTCGTGGGGGGTCTACGATCACGCGCCGGGCGACGGGCGAGAGTACGTGGTGTCGCGGGCGGACGCGGTGAAGGTTAGAGCCGAGGACGGACGAAGCGTCGCCGGGGTGGACATCTCGGGCATGATCGGGGACCTGCCCGGCGGTCGCCCCACGACGAGCTTCTCGACCCCGAACGCCTCGGGCTCGACCTCCCAGGCGGCGAACATCGCGGAGGCCCTGGAGATCGGGACCTCGCTCCTCCTGGTCGACGAGGACACGAGCGCGACTAATTTCATGATCCGGGACGAGCGGATGCGCGAGCTCGTGCAAAAAGAACCCATTTCCCCGTTCATAGACCTCGTGCGGCCCTTGCGAGACGCCCTTGGCGTCTCGACGGTAGTGGTCGTCGGCGGGGTGGGCGACTACCTGGACGTCGCGGATCACGTGATCCTGATGGAGGACTATGAGCCCCGCGAGGCCACGGAGCAAGCGCGCGAGGTGCGCGAAAAGTTTCCGGCCAGGGTGCCGCCCAAGAGCGGGGAGGTAAGCCGCCCAAGGGACCGCCGGGTGCGGGCGTCCTCGATAGACCTCCGGCGAGGCAGACGCGAGATGGCGCGGGGTAGAGGCTTAAACACCATAGAGCTCGGCCGGGAGCGGGTGGACCTCTCGCACCTGGAGCAGCTCGCCGAGTCCGGCCAGACCGAGGCCATAGCCTGCCTCATCGGCGACTTCGCCTCCCGTAGCGAAAGTCGCGGTGTCGAGGATGTGGTGCGCGCCGCACTCGATGGGATCTCGAAGACCGGCCTCGGCTCTCTGGGAAACTTCCGGGGACATCCTGGGGAGCTGAGCCTGCCCCGGCCGCAGGAAGTGGCAGCGGCGATCAACCGCATCCGCTCCCTCGTGGCCTCCACGCAGAAGGGGACGTAGAACCGCTCACAGACCGCTACGAGATCCAAGGTAGTATGGCTCTCTATGTGAACGAGAAGGAGGACCATGGCGCACGAAAACTACAGCAGCCCGCCAGAGATGACGATCTCCCCCGACAAGGACTACTACGCGACCTTTCGCACGGAGAAGGGCCCGATCCGCATCAAGCTCTTCGCCGATAAGGCGCCGGAGACGGTGAACAACTTCGTCTTTCTGGCGCGCGAGGGCTACTTCGACGGGACGACCTTCCATCGGGT
>JALZEL010000203.1 GCA_030862075.1 Actinomycetota bacterium
GCACCGCTTGCGTTGGGGAGAGCTCGTACCCGTCGAGGTATTGCTCCATGATGCCGTCGAGATCGGTCATGCGGCGGACCTTGAGCTCGGGGTGGCGGATGATCACCTTGAGGGCTCCGTCGGAGACCTCGGACTCTACCTCGAGCGTGCCACCCCTTTCGACGGAGAGGAAGACGTCGGTGAGGACCGCCTCGGCTGCGACGGCGAGATCACTCAAGGCACCGCCGCGCAGCCCGACGACGGCGCCCGTCCAGGCGACGAAGTGTCGGGCCTCCCCGGCACGGGCAAGCTCCGCCGGGAACTCTCTCTTGTACGATTTCGCGCCCATTCCGTAAGGGTACATCTGCCCGGGTTCTCCGGACGCCTTGGTATACTCGGAGGGCGGTGCTCGCCCGGCGGAGCGGAACTTTGACCACGGGGCTTCGTATAGGTCTCTTGGTGAGCAACAAGGCTGACAGGAGGTTGAAGTTTGAGACCAAGAGCGGCTCTGTTCCCGGCGATTCTCGCGCTCGTGGTAGTGCTCGCGGGCTG
This sequence comes from Actinomycetota bacterium, assembly GCA_030862075.1. Taxonomy (GTDB): domain Bacteria; phylum Actinomycetota; class Rubrobacteria; order Rubrobacterales; family Rubrobacteraceae; genus Rubrobacter_F. Next base: position 532 of record JALZEL010000203.1, read on the forward strand.
TTCGTCGGGCCGAGAAGAGCCGGGGCCGCGAGCCCAGAACGTGGCGCAAGAAGCGCCCGAAGTACCGGCCGCCGTCCCGGAGAACGAGCCGGTGTCGCAGGTCGCGGCCCAGGTGAGCCCGTCGGTCGTGCAGGTCAACGTGCAGGCGATACAGGTCACGCCGTTCGGCAGGCAGGAGAGGGCGGAAGGGCTAGGGAGCGGCGTGATCTACCGCCGTGACGGCTACATCATCACGAACAGCCACGTGGTCCAGGACGCGAGAGAGGTCAACGTCGCCTTCGCCGACGGCTCCACAGAGCGGGGAGAGGTCGTGGGAAGTGACCCGTCCACCGAAATCGCGGTGGTCAGAGTAGACCGCGACGACCTGCCCGCGGCCAAGTTCGCCGAGGGGAGCCTCACGGTAGGGCAGCTCGCGGTCGCCATCGGCAGCCCCTCCGGTTTCCAATCTACCGTCACCGAGGGGGTCGTAAGCGGGCTCAACCGCGAAGTTCCGGGCCGGCTCACCGGCGGCCGGCAGGAAGAGGCGCTGGTGGACCTGATTCAGACGGACGCCGCAATCTCCCCGGGCAGCTCCGGCGGGGCTTTGGTCGACCGGGATGGCGAGGTCGTGGGCATCAACGTCGCCTACCTGCCCCCCCAGGAAACCGGGGCCGAGAGCATAGGGTTCGCCATCCCCTCGGACACGGCGACCTCGACGGCGGACCAGCTCGTCGAGAACGGCCAGGTCTCGAACCCGTTCCTCGGGATCAGGTACCGTGATCTCACCCCCGAGATCGCCGAGCAGTTCGGCCTCTCTATAGAGTCCGGCGTGATCGTCGTCGAGGTAGAATCCGGCAGCCCCGCCGACGATGCCGGGCTGCGTCCCAGGGACGTGATCACCGCCCTCGGCTCCACCGCGATCGAAGACTCCGGCGACCTGCTCGCCGCCCTGCGCGACCACGAGCCCGGAGACGACGTCACCCTCACCGTCGCCCGCGCCGGGACGGGCGGCGAAGAGCAGATCGTGGTCGAGCTCGGCGAGCGTCCGCAGCGGTGAGGACTGAAAGGAGTCGTCATGTGGTCGAAAAGGCTTAAAGAGACCTTCGCCATAGTAACCATCGGCGACGGAGCTATCGAGCTCCTCGCCCCCCGGCGGCACTCCCTCCTCTGGGCAGATACCGGTCCCAAGGCCGGCCGCCGCGTCGCGCGCTTTTTCGCCGATAATCCGAACTACATGCGTCTCCTCGGCGCGGCCCAGATAGCTTTCGGCGTCTGGCTTGCCTTGAGGCAGTACGGGGAGGAGTAGACGACCGTGGTCGATTCTCGCGACGGCCACTCCCACGGAAGGCACGAGGGCGGGCGGAAGGACAAGCGGGCGCTCGCAATCGTGCTCGGCCTCACCGCCACGTTCCTGGTCGTCGAGGTCATAGGCGGCCTCATCACCGGCAGCCTCGCGCTACTCGCGGACGCGGGGCATATGCTCTCGGACGTGTTCTCTCTGGGGCTCGCGCTCTTCGCCGTCTGGCTCGCCGGACATCCCGTGACCCCCAACCGGTCCTTCGGCTACAAGAGGGCCGAGATCCTGGCGGCCCTCGTCAACGGGGTCACGCTGGTCGCTATCTCTATCTTGATCTTCTACGAGGCCTACCGGCGGTTCCAGGAACCCCCGGAGATCCTCGGCGGCCCCATGCTGGCCGTGGCCGTGATGGGGATCGTGGTCAACATCGCGGGAGTCTTAATACTCTCCCGCTCCGGGGGCGAGAGCCTGAACGTCCAGGGGGCCTTGCGGCACGTCCTGGCCGACGCGGTCGGATCGGCGGGTGCGATCGCCGCCGCCACCGTCATCGTCCTCACCGGTTGGAGCTACGCGGACCCCCTGATCAGCATCCTCATCGGCCTGCTCGTCTTGGGCAGCTCCTGGGGCTTGCTCCGCGACTCTGTCAACGTCCTGCTCGAAGAGGCCCCGCGAGGGATCGACGCGGAGCGGGTGGGCCGCAAGATGGCCGAGACTGAAGGCGTCGAGGAGGTCCACGACCTGCACGTCTGGACCATCACCTCCGGCTTCCCCGCCCTCTCAGCCCACGTCCTCGTAGGCCGAGACGAAAACTGCCACGCCCGTCGCCGCGACCTGGAAGAGCTCCTCGCCCGTGAGTACGGCATCGAGCACACCACCCTCCAGGTGGACCACGTCGGCGATCACCACGCCGCGCTCCACGAGCTGCAGTTCCGTCCCCGCAGCAGGTAACCGCCCGAGGACAAGAAGGCCGCGGACCTCCTATGCTCTTGAGCCCATTCGGCTTAGGGTGAGGGGCGCGGAGGGCGTGAAGAAGTTCATCGAAGAGGAGCTGGCACACTCCTGGCAGAAGGGTAGTACGATCTTCTGACTATGACCATCGAACATCTGAAGCGGTGGGCCAGGCGGCTGAAGGCGGAGCTCTACGCACTCTACCTGGCGTAAAGGACCCGCGGGTCCCGTGGTACGCGCGAGTCCTCGCGGCGTGCGTGGTGGGCTAAGCCTTCAGCCCGATAGACTTGATCCCCGACCCGATCCCCGTCCTGGGATACCTGGACGACCTCGTAGGTGTTCCTTCAGAGAGGGAACACGCGTATCCTTCCGAGTGGTAGCCAGGAGGAGGCCGGTCTCCGCAAAACCATAGCCTAAGGACTGGTGGTGCTAGACGTAGGGGCTGTCCCGTTGCCTCTATTCACCCAGTTGCCGACAAGGCCAATTAGCGGAATATAGACCCCGCCCCAGAGGCGCGAGGCTGGCGCGAGAGGGCCTCGTCGTGCGTGGCGAAACAGGTGACCAGCCCGATCAGGAATCGAGAAGTGCGGGTACTGAGCCGCAAGTAGACTTCTTGCTGGACGGAGTAGGATATGGGAGAGCCTGCACAGGAGGTAACGATGAGCGCGAAGAAGTCCAAGGGGTTCACAGCCGAGGAACGGGCCGCGATGAGGGAGCGCGCCAAAGAGCAGAAGGCGGAAGCGCA